>NZ_BAAAUT010000004.1:63694-204852 GCF_039534085.1 Planomonospora alba | reverse complement strand
GCCGTCCCCACCGGGCGGCGCGGCGCCCGAAGGACGCTCCGCGGTCCGGCCGCGGGCCTGCGGCGGGGGTGCCGCCGCCGCCAGGAGCCGAACGCGCGCCGGTAGCCGTTGGGGCTCACGCCGGTCGTCTTCTTGAACCGGTCGCGGAGGGCCGTGGCCGAGCCGGAGCCGACCTGGGCGCCGATGCGTTCCCTGGGCGTCGGCCTGCTGGAGGCCACCGGGGCCCGCACCGTCCGCGCCCGGGTCGTGGGCGACGACGACCTCGTCTCCGGCGGCGGGGTGACCTCGGGGCCGGACGTCGGCCTCTACCTGCTGGAGCGCGAGCTCGGACCGCGGATCGCGCACGCCGTCGAGGAATTGTTCGCCTACGAGCGCCGCGGCGTCGTGTGGCGCAACGCCGGACCCGCCCCCGTCGCCTTCCAGAGTCCCGGCCGGCCGCCGGCCGCGAGCGGGACGTCCAGCCGGCGCGCCGGAAGACGACCGCCGTGGCGTACCGGTCCCGACGGATCATCCGGCGGTGGCGTGTAACTTCTGACGGCCCCGGACCACTTCCTCCTGTCAGCGGTTCCGGGACACGTGAGGGGTTGGGGCGGTGACGAGCGATCAAGAGCGCTTCACCACCATCTATGACGAATGCCGACAACGGGTCTGGGCCTACGTGGTCAGCCGCGCCGGTCGGCAGGTGGCCGACGAGGTGGTGAGCGAGACGTTCGCCATCGCTTGGCGCAGGTTCGACCAGATGCCGCAGAACGCCCTGCCGTGGCTGTTGGGCGTGGCGCGCAACGTGCTGCGCGACAGTATCAGGGCCGAGGCCAGGCGGGAGGGGATTCAGCGTGAGATGCGCGAGTGGGTCACCGCCGACGTGGCCGACCACGTGGCCGAGCGCCTGGGCGTCCTCAAGGCCATGGCCGGGCTCACCCAGGACGAGCGGGAGATCCTCGTCCTCGTCGCCTGGCAGGGCCTGAGACCGAGAGACGCCGCCAAGGTGCTCGACTGCTCGGTGCCCGCCTTCCGGGTCAGGTTGCACCGGGCCAGGAGACGTCTGCAAGCCGCGCTCGAATCACCGGGGTTGTCCCGGGTCCGACTCGTGGAGGAGCTGTCGTGAACGCCATGGAAGAGCTGCGTGCCGCCCGCCCGGCCCACCTGGCCGGCGGTCCGGTCGACCCGCGGACCCGGCAGGCCGAGCTGGCCCATGCCTTCGCCCAGCCCAGGCAGGTGCCGCGGCGCGGCGGGAAGCCGCTGGCCCGGGGTCTGAGCCTGGGCCTGGCGGGCGTGGTGGCGGCCGTGACCGCGGCCGTGCTGGTCGGCGGTACGGCCCGCGGGCCGGCACCCGTCGTGTCACCGGCGGCGTCGGGTACGGTGACGCGGCCGGCCGTGCTCTCGGCGAGGGAGGTGCTGCTCGTGGCCGCGGCCAGCGCGGAGCGCCGGCCCGCCACCGGCGACTACTGGCACGTCTCCAGCCGCTCCCGCACCCTCCAGCCGGTCGACGAGGGCTTCGTGATCTCCATGGAGCGGGAGAGCGAGAGCTGGGTGGGGGCGAGGGAGCAGTGGGGTTCCTCCCGTATCCTGGCGATCAAGCCGGCGACCGGGGCCGACCGGGCGGCCTGGGAGAAGGCGGGTTCGCCGCGCGAGCTGACCTTCGCGGGCCGCAAGAGGATCCCGATCAGGGAGAACGGGGAGCAGCCGCACACCGGTCACACGAAGAGCGAGGAGATCTTCTGGCTCGGCCGCAACGTCACCCTGGCCGACCTGCGGAACCTGCCGACCGATCCGAGGGCGCTCAGGGCCGACCTGCTCCGTTTCCATGAGGGTGAGGACACCGAGGCCGACGTCCCGATGGGGGAGGACGCCTGGCTGTTCCGGGTGGCCGAGGGGTTGATCATGAGCATGCCGGTGAGCCCGGAGGTGCGCGCGGCTGCCTTCCGGATGCTGGCGGACCTGCCGTCGGTCGTCTCGCTCGGCCAGGTCACCGACGCCGCCGGGCGCACGGGCACGGCGATCGCGATCGCGGGCACCTCGCAGTCCAAGCCGGGTGACACCGGCGAGGGCGTGGTGCAGGTACGGCTGATCATCGACGAGCGGTCCGGCCGCGCGCTGGCACGCGAGAGCGTGGTCGTCGAGCCGGGCGGCATGCAGGCCGGGCTGGCGCCGGGGACGGTGTGGAACACCGACACCGTCCTCGAGGCGGGCTGGACCGACGAGCACCCGTAGCCGCGAGGCGTCCGCACGGGCGCGGACGCCTCCGGCACGGCTCGTACCGTTCCCGTTCCCCGGCCCGTTCACCGGTGACCTGCACGATGACCCCCGGCCGGGTGCGGATGGCCGCGTCCGGCGTGCCGGCGCTCCTCGCGCGGAAGGCGGTCACAGGCCGTGGCGGGCGGCCCAGGTGGTGATCGCTCCGGCGATGGCCTCGGGCCGGTCCTCGGGGGCGTGGTGCCCCGCGGGTCCGCAGTGCTCGGTTTCCAGGGCGGCGATGTTGGCCTCGCACCACTCGATCATCCGGTTGTCGACGAGGAGGGTCGGGGAGGAGTCGAAGGTGAGCAGGAGCTTGGGCACATCGGTGCTGGCCGCCAGCCACCGGCCGTATCGCTCGACGCGTTCGGCGACGTCGGCGGGCTCGCCGTCCAGGGGCAGCGAGCGGGCCCATTCCAGGATGGGGCGGCGGCTCTCCCGGGTGGGATAGGGCTCCAGGTAGGCCAGCAGTTCCTGCTCGCCCAGCGGGTTGAGCACGCCGCCGGTGAAGGCCGTCCGTACGAAGAAGTCCTGGTCGAGCACCAGGCTCTCGCCCTGCGGGCCGCGCATGGCCTCGGCGCGCGAGCGCGGGCCGTCGCCCAGCTCGGTCCAGGACATCGGACGGATGATCGTCTCGAAGAAGGCCACGCCGCGGACGCGGCCGGGGTGGCGGGCGGCCCAGTCGAAGGCCAGCGCCCCGCCCCAGTCATGGCCGACCAGCACCACCTCGTCCAGGCCCAGCCGGTCGAACCAGGCGTCGAGGTAGCGGGCGTGGTCGCCGAACCGGTACGGCACGTCCGGTCTGCCGGAACGGCCCATGCCGATGAGGTCGGGGGCCAGCAACCGGGCGTCCGCGCCGACCGCGGGCAGCACCTTGCGCCACAGCCGGGACGAGCCGGGATTGCCGTGCAGGAACACCCAGGCGGCGCCGCTGCCGGTCTCCTCGTGGTACATCGTCGAGTCGAGCACATCGATCTCAGGCATGACGGTCCTCACATCGGGTGGGAGGGAGTCGGGGAGCGGGGTCGGACCCCGGGACGGACGGTGATCGGTTCGAGGACGCGGACGGCCGTCCGGAGGACGCCGGTGCGGGCGACGAGCGGCCCGGTCCCGGCCCGGCCTCGTACGGATCACCGGCCCGGCCGACGGCCTCGGGGTTCGGGTGGGGGATGGCGGCTCCTCGTCGACCGGCGCTCCCGACAGTAGATCCACACCGTCAGAACTGTCAACTATCCAACTATCATCTTCCTGTCCATCAAATGGATGCACTATCAGAGCTGCTAGCATTCGAGCGTGAACACGGAGAGCCGGGCCGAGCGCCGATCCACCGCCGAGGAGAACGCCCCCGTGTCCGGAACCGTCGGCCACCTGCTCCGCCGTGTCTTCACCGGCATCACCGCGCAGGCCGTGCAGGCCGTGCAGGACGGGCCGCAGTCGCGCGACTTCGTCGTGCTCGACATCCTCGCCGACGAGAGCGCCCCCTCACAGCAGGACCTCGCCCACCGGCTCGGCATCAACCGCACGATCATGGTGAAGCTGCTCGACCGGCTCCAGCAGGCCGGCTACGTCACCCGTACGCGCAACCCGGCGAACCGCCGCACCTACGTCCTGTCGCTGACGCCACAGGGCCGGGCCGCGCTCGAGGACATGCGACAGGCCGTCGCCGACCGTGACGCCCGGCTCACCGCTCCGCTGTCCCCGGGCGAACGCCGGCGTCTCACCGAACTGCTGACCAGGCTGGTCGCCGACGGCGGGCGGCCCGTCATCGCCAGCGCCGAGCACCTCATCGCCCAGGCCCACTACCGGCTGCGCCGCCTCGGCGACCACCGGCTGAAGGAGCACGGTCTGCGCACCCGCCACTTCGCCCTGCTGCCCGCACTGGAACTCCTCGCCCCGTGTCCGCAGCAGCGGCTCGCCCGCCACCTGCACCTCACCGAGCCGGCCACCGCGTCACTGGTGGACGAACTGGTCCAGGCCGGGCTCGTCGAGCGCGGACAGGACCCGCGCGACCGGCGCCGCTACGCCCTCGGACTCACCGACCTCGGCCGGGCCCGCATCCCTGCCGTACTCGACGCCCTGGCGGGCATCGAGCGCGACGTCGAAGCGGCCCTCGGTCCCGACGGTGCCCGCGACCTGCGCGGTCTGCTCATCAAACTCCTGCCGTGACCGTGACCGTGACCGTGATCGGAGCCTGTGCGGCGTCGGAGCCCATCGGCGCCGACGGCTGCCTTTCAAGGGCTCGTCGTCAGATGTGAAACTTTCACCTGGGCGGGCGGCGTGGCGTGATCTCGTTTCGGGTGGAACCGCAGGTCGGAAGGTGCTCCGGCGATGACGCCCGGGCCGGTGGGGGCCGCCCCTCGTTGACGCCGGGCCGGATCATCGGATGTACTCCGCGACAACGCGTTCATCCGAACCGGTCGTGCGGCTTCGCACGATCTTATGTTAACGCTAACAATCGGCGAGGTCACATCTTCGACCAGTCAAGGAGTTCTGGATGTCCCCTCATCGTCGGCGGCCGCGCGCAACGGACCGCCTGCCTGCCCGCCGGGGAGGGGCCCGGCTGCCGCGAGCGGGGACGGCGGCGGAGAGATGTCACTCGCGGGCGGCCTGCGGAGAGCTCCGCCCGTCGTTGGAACGCGATCCCCGAGGTGACCTCATGAGCAAAATGTTATCGCTAACATCACTGCCGGGCGATGGCCGGGCCCTCGGCGGCACGTCCCGAGGCGCGCCGGCCGTGCCCGCCGGCGACGGTGCGACCGGCGACCTCCGGAGGTTCCGGTGAGGCGCGTTCTCGCGGTCGTCTCGTCCCTGTTTCTCGTGGGCGTGTTCCTCACGCCCCAGGCGTCGGCCGCGACGGTCGACACCGACGCCTGGTACGTCATGGTCAACCGCAACAGCGGCAAGGCCCTGGACGTCCACAACCTGGCGACCAACGACGGCGCCCGCATCACCCAGTGGACCAGGAACGACCAGAACCAGCAGCAGTGGCGGTTCGTCGACTCCGGCGGCGGCTACTACCGGCTGAAGTCCCGCCACTCCGGCAAGGTGCTGGACGTCTACAACTGGTCGACCGCCAACGGCGGCTCGATCGTCCAGTGGGCCGACCTGAACGGCACCAACCAGCAGTGGCGGCTGGCCGACAGTCCGGACGGCCACGTGAGGCTCATCTCGCGGCACAGCAACAAGGCCCTGGAGGTCCAGGGCGCCTCCACCGCCGACAACGCGAACGTCGTCCAGTACGACGACTGGGGCGGAGCCAACCAGCAGTGGCAGCTCGTGAAGGCCGGCAGCGCATCGAATCCGGGCGGTGACTACACCAACCCGGTCGTCTGGCAGGACTTCGCCGACGGCGACGTCATCCGGGTCGGGGACGCCTACTACTACTCGGCCTCGACGATGCACTACTCGCCGGGCGCGCCGATCCTGCGCTCCTACAACCTGGTCGACTGGGAGTACGCCGGGCATTCGGTCCCGAGGCTCGACTTCGGCTCGGGCGCCTACGACCTCACCGGCGGCCGGGCGTACGTGAAGGGCATCTGGGCCTCGACCCTGAACCACCGGCCCAGCAACGGCACCTTCTACTGGATCGGCTGCGTCGAGTTCAACCGCACCTACGTCTACACCGCCTCCGCCGTCGACGGCACCTGGACCAAGCGCTCGCAGATCGGCAACTGCTACTACGACGCCGGCCTGCTGATCGACACCGACGACACCATGTACGTCGCCTACGGCAACGGCACCATCAGCGTGGCGCAGCTGTCGGCCGACGGGTTCAGCCAGGTGCGCGCCCAGCAGGTCTTCCAGACCCCTTCGAGCGTCGGCACGCTGGAGGGAGCCCGCTTCTACAAGCGAGGCGGCTACTACTACATCTGGCTCACCCGCCCAGCCAACGGCCAGTACGTGCTCCGCTCCACCTCCCCGTGGGGCCCGTACGAGATGCGCCGGGTCCTGCTCGACATGCCCGGTCCGATCTCCGGCGGCGGCGTCCCGCACCAGGGCGGGCTCGTGCAGACCCAGGCCGGCGACTGGTACTACATGTCCTTCGTCGACGCCTATCCCGGAGGCCGGGTCCCGGCACTCGCACCGATCACCTGGACCGGCGACTGGCCGACCGTCCGGACGGTCGACGGCGGCTGGGGCGTGAACTACCCGCGGCCGAACATCCGGACCGACCGCACGGTGGCCTCGATGACGGGCCCGGACACCTTCACCTCGGGCAGCCTCGGCCACCGCTGGGAGTGGAACCACAATCCCGACACCAGCCGCTTCTCCACCGGGAACGGCCTGCGCCTGCGGACCGCCACGGTCACAGGCGACCTCTACAGCGCCCGCAACACCCTGACCCACCGCATCCAGGGCCCGTCGTCGACCGCGACGATCGAGCTCGACTACTCCCAGATGGCCGACGGCGACCGCGCCGGGCTGGCGATGCTGCGCGACCAGTCGGCCTGGATCGGCGTCAGGCGCGACAACGGCGCGTACCGGGTCGTGATGACCAGCGGGCTGACCATGAACGGCTCGTGGCAGACCACCGGCACCGGCTCCGAGCAGGCGGGCACGACCGTCTCCGGCGGCCGGATCTGGCTCAGAGCCAACGCCGACATCCGCCCGGGTCCGGGCAGGCAGGCCCGCTTCTCCTACAGCACCGACGGGACGAACTTCATCGGCCTCGGTCCGGCCTTCACGTTGAACAACGCCTGGCAGTTCTTCATGGGCTACCGCTTCGGAATCTTCAACTACGCCACCCAGGCCCTCGGCGGCGCGGTGACCGTGCGCCGCTTCGACCTGACCACCCCCTGACCGCAGCCGCCGCCCGGTCAGGGCACGGAACGCACCCCCGACACAGAAAGGCATCCCGACCGGCCGGCCCCCTGCGGGCGGCACAGCGACAGAGCCCTGATGGAATCGGAGCACGAAATGAGAATCAGACCCTTGGCCGTCCTCACGGCCGCGGCCACGCTGCTGGTGAGCATGTTCGTGGCCGCCCAGTCGGCGAACGCGGCCACCGTCGACACCGACGCCTGGTACGTCCTGGTCAACCGCAACAGCGGCAAGGCCCTGGACGTCCACAACCTGGCGACCAACGACGGCGCCCGCATCACCCAGTGGACCAGGAACGACCAGAACCAGCAGCAGTGGCGGTTCGTCGACTCCGGCGGCGGCTACTACCGGCTGAAGTCCCGCCACTCCGGCAAGGTGCTGGACGTCTACAACTGGTCGACCGCCAACGGCGGCTCGATCGTCCAGTGGGCCGACCTGAACGGCACCAACCAGCAGTGGCGGCTGGCCGACAGTCCGGACGGCCACGTGAGGCTCATCTCGCGGCACAGCAACAAGGCCCTGGAGGTCCAGGGCGCCTCCACCGCCGACAACGCGAACGTCGTCCAGTACGACGACTGGGGCGGAGCCAACCAGCAGTGGCAGCTCGTGAAGGTCGGCGGCTCCACTCCGACCCAGCCCGGCACGTGCGATCTCCCGTCGACGTACCGCTGGACGTCGACGGGCCCGCTGGCGCAGCCGAGGTCGGGGTGGGTCTCGCTCAAGGACTTCACCGTCGCCCCCTACAACGGCAGGCATCTCGTCTACGCGACGACGCACGACACGGGGACGAGGTGGGGCTCGATGAACTTCGGCCTGTTCACCAACTGGTCGGAGATGGCCTCGGCCAGCCAGAACGCGATGTCCTTCTCCGCCGTCGCGCCCACACTCTTCTACTTCGCCCCGAAGAACGTCTGGGTGCTCGCCTACCAGTGGGGCAGGACCGCCTTCTCCTACCGGACGTCGAGCGACCCCGCCAACCCGAACGGCTGGTCGTCGGAGCAGGTGCTCTTCTCCGGCAGCATCACCGGCTCCGGAACGGGCCCCATCGACCAGGCGCTCATCGGCGACGGCACGAACATGTACCTGTTCTTCGCCGGGGACAACGGCAAGATCTACCGGGCCAGCATGCCGATCGGGAACTTCCCGGGCAGCTTCGGCACGGCATCGACGGTGGTCATGAGCGACACGACGAACAACCTGTTCGAAGCCGTCCAGGTCTACAAGCTCCAGGGCCAGAACCGCTACCTCATGATCGTCGAGGCGATCGGCTCGCAGGGGCGTTACTTCCGCTCGTTCACGGCCACCAGCCTGAACGGCTCGTGGACACCGCAGGCCGCGACCGAGGGCAACCCCTTCGCCGGCAAGGCCAACAGCGGCGCCACCTGGACCAACGACATCAGCCACGGCGAACTGATCCGCACCGGCCCCGATCAGACCATGACCGTCGACCCCTGCAACCTGCAGCTGCTCTACCAGGGACGCAGTCCCGACTCCGGCGGTGACTACGGCCTGCTGCCCTACCGGCCGGGCGTGCTGACACTGCGGCGCTGACGGAGGGTGACACGGGTCCGGTTCGGGTGGAGCCGGAGGGGCGGGCTCGGTGAAGGCCGGGCCCGCCCGGGTCCCGCAGAGACGCCGGTGCTCGTACGGCGACGGTGCGCGGGGCCGGGCGGCGATCCCCGGTCCGAGGTCCGACCTCGAAAGGATCACCATGAGATCTGCGCCATCGTGCCGCCTGGCCTGGATCATGGGCGTGCTCTGCGTCATGGCCCCGCTGCCCGCGGCACCGGCCAGGGCGGACAACCCGATCATGCAGACGATCTACACCGCCGACCCCGCGCCGCTCGTCCACAACGGCCGCGTATACCTCTACACCGGCCACGACGAGGACGGGTCCACGTCCTTCACGATGCGTGACTGGCACGTCTACTCCTCGACCGACATGGCCAACTGGACCGACCACGGCTCGCCCATGAGGCTGGCCACCTTCGCCTGGGCCGACGCCAACGCCTGGGCCGGCCACGTCGCCCACCGCAACGGCAGGTTCTACTGGTACGTCCCGGTGCGGAACCGGGCGACCGGCGGCATGGCCATCGGCGTCGCGGTCGGCGACAGCCCGACCGGGCCGTTCCGCGACGCGCTGAACCGCCCGCTGGTCGAGAACAACGAGATCGACCCGAACGTCCTCATCGACGACGACGGCCAGGCATACCTGTACTGGGGCAACCCCCGCCTCGCGTACGTACGCCTGAACAGCGACATGATCTCCTACTCCGGCGGGATCGACTACGTCCGGCTGACCGGCGCGGGGTTCGGCGCACGCAGCGGCAACACCAGCCGCCCCACGCTCTATGAGGAGGGGCCCTGGGCCTACAAGCGCAACGGCCTCTACTACACCGTGTTCGCCGCGGAATGCTGCTCGGAGTTCATCGCCTACTCGACGGCCTCCAGCGCCACCGGGCCGTGGACCTACAGAGGGACGATCATGCCCCGGCAGGGCGGCAGCTTCACCAACCACGCCGGGATCATCGACTACGTCGGAGGATCGTACTTCTTCTACCACAACGGCGCTCTGCCGGGCGGCGGCTACACCAGGTCGGTGGCCGTGGAGAAGTTCGCCTACAACGCCGACGGCACCATCCCGACGATCAACATGACCACCGCCGGTCCGCCTCAGACCGGCACCCTCGACCCGTTCGCCCGGCAGGAGGCCGAGACCATCGCCTGGTCCTCCGGGGTGGAGACCGAAGCCTCCAGCGAGGGCGGGATGAACGTCGGCTTCATCGAGAACGGCGACTACATCAAGGTCAAGGGCGTCGCCTTCGGCAACGGGGCCACCGCTTTCACCGCCCGGGCGGCCTCGGGCACCGGCGACGGCCGGATCGAACTGCGGCTCGGCAGCGCCACCGGCACTCTTGGCCTCTACATCGACGACGCCTCTTTCCAATGATCAGGAGCCGCGCCATGCCAGGACACCGATCACCGCTGGCCGCGATCACGATTGCGGTTCTGGCGGTGGCACTCACCCCCGCCCAGGCCCAAGCGCTGGACAACGGGGTGGGCCGCACCCCGCCGATGGGGTGGAACACCTGGAACACCTTCGGTTGCAACATCAACGAGACGCTGATCCGCCAGACCGCTGACGCGATGGTCGGCTCCGGCATGCGCGACCTCGGATACCAGTACGTCGTCGTCGACGACTGCTGGTTCGACCCGACCCGTGACTCCGCCGGAAACCTGCAGGCCAATCCGTCGAGATTCCCGAGCGGCATGAAGGCCCTCGGCGACTACCTGCACGCCCGGGGCCTGAAGTTCGGCCTCTACCAGGCGCCCCTGGACCGTACCTGCGCCCAGTACTTCGGCTCCTACCCGGGCGCCACCGGCAGTCTCGGCCACGAGGTTCAGGACGCCCGGCAGTTCGCCGCCTGGGGCGTCGACTACCTCAAATACGACTGGTGCTCTCCCACCGGCACCATAGACGACCAGGTCCGTACCTTCGCGAAGATGCGCGACGCTCTGGCCTCCACCGGCCGGCCGATCCTCTACAGCATCAACCCCAACAGCATCCACGAGAAGACCGGCCCGCAGCGGAACTGGGGTGACGTCGCCAACATCTGGCGCACGACCGAGGACATCACCAACGTCTGGAACTCCGGTCAGACCAACGGCTACCCGATGGGCATCCAGAACATCGTCGACGTCAACGCGCCACTGTCGGGCCACGCCGGGCCGGGGCAGTTCAACGACCCCGACATGATGGTGGTCGGCCGGGGCGGCATGACGGACACCGAGATGCGCAGCCACTTCGCCCTCTGGGCGATCATGGCCGCACCGCTGATCGCGGGCAACGACATGCGGAACATGGACTCCGCGACCGCCGCGATCATGAAGAACCGGAACCTGATCGCCATCAACCAGGACCCTCTCGGCCTCCAGGCCACCCAGATCGGCAACGACGGCACCCGTCGCATCCTGGCCAAACGGCTGAGCAACGGCGACGTCGCGGTCGCGCTGTTCAACCAGGGCGGCAGCACGACGACGATCAGCACCACCACCTCTGCGATCGGCCTGTCCGGCGACTCCTTCAGCCTGCGTGAGGCCTGGACGAACGCCGTCACCCCGACCACCGGGCTCATCTCGGCGAGCGTGCCCTCCCACGGCACCGTCGTGTTCCGGGTCAGCGGCGGAGCATCCGGCCCCGTCTCCCGGATCCAGGGTGCGGGGTCGGGAAGATGCCTCGACGTCACCGGAGCTTCCCGGACCAACGGGACCCGGGTGGGGATCTGGGACTGCCATGGTCAGAGCAACCAGCAGTGGACCCTCACGGCAGCCGGTGAGCTGCGGGTCTACGGAAACAAGTGCCTCGACGTGAACGACAACGGCACCGCCGACGGCACCAGTGTGATCATCTGGGACTGCAACGGCCAGAGCAACCAGAAGTGGCGCTTCAACACTGACGGAAGCGTCACCGCCCTCGGTGCGGGCAAGTGCTTGGACGTGCCCGGCAACTCCGCGGTCAACGGTGTCCACCTCCAGATCTGGACGTGCAACGGTGCCGCCAACCAACGGTGGAGCCGCATCTGAGTGGAGAGCGGTGACGAGGAGGCTGACGAACGGCGGAGGCGGCCGCCATCGGCACCGGCGGCAGGGCCGGCCGCTCCAGGTCCCGCGAGGAGCGGCCGCGTCGTGCTCGTCGCCGCCGTGCGCCGCACCCGGGTGGGGCCTCACGCGCCGCACCCGGGCCGTGCACCCATCCGTCTGAGGCCCCTGGTCCGGGCGGTCCTCAGCAGACCGTCCGGACCAGGGGTGCGTCAGGTGGCGCCCGAGTTCCACCGCTGGTTGGCGCCGCCCCAGCAGGAGTAGAGCTGGAGGCGGGCGCCGTTGCCCGTTCCGGTGGCGTCCAGGCACAGCCCCGACTGCACGCCGACGATCGTCCCGTCGGAGCCGACGCGCCACTTCTGGTTGGCGCCGCCCCAGCAGGAGTAGATCTGGATCCTGGCCCCGTTGCCCGTCCCGGCCGCGTCGAGGCATTCGCCGCCGAGGACCCGCAGCTCCTGGGACGGGGTGAGGGTCCACCGCTGGTTGGTGCCGCCGTGGCAGTCCCAGAGCTGGAGCTGCGTGCCGTCAGCGGTGTTCGAGTTCGGCACGTCCAGGCAGCGCCCGGAGGCGACACCCTTGATCTGGCCGCCGCCGGGGGCGGGTGTCGAGGTCGGCGTCCCCGTGGGCGTGGGACCGGTGCCGTCGAGGCCGAAGAACCGGATCGCGTGGACGGCCATCCCGGGGTGCGGCAGGTCGTGCCCGGCTCCACTGACGGTGTAGGCCTCGACCTGGCCGGAGCCGTAGACCCTCCGTGTCCAGCCCGGCTGCGGGCTGGTGGTCGAGGCGGGCGTCCGGCTCACCCCGTGCACGTCGGTCCACTGGTCGACCTCCTTCTGCAACATGCTGAAGTTCAGCACGTCGTCCGCGGTGCCGTGCCAGGCCATCAGCCGGGGCCGGGGACCGGTGTAACCCGGGTAGGCGCCGCGGACCAGGTCGCCCCACTGCTGGGGTGTCCGGTCGCCGCACCCGGGCGGGCCGAGACAGCCGAAGGGCACACCGGCGAAGGGGGCGCCGGCCTTGAACACGTCGGGATAGGTGGCGAGCAGGTTGACGGTCTCCATCGCGCCGGAGGAGAAACCGGTGGCGAACACCCTCGCGGGGTCACCGTTGTGGTGCCGCACGACGTAGTCCACCATCGACACGATCGAAACGGGGTCGCTGCCGCCTCCGTGCCGGAGTGCTCCGTCCGACCACACGTCGAAGCAGTTCGACAGGCCGTTGGCGCTCTTGTTGGCCTGCGGGTAGACGACGATGAAGCCGTACCTGTCGGCCAGGGACGCGAACTCCGTCTGCCGGTGGAAGTCGGTCGCCCGGCCGTTGCAGCCGTGCATCGCCACCAGGATGCCGGGACGCGCGGCCACGTTGTCAGGGACGTAGAGGTACATCTGGATGTTGCCGGGGTTCGCCCCGAAGTCGCCGATCCGGGTCAACGTCGCCGCCTTCGCCCTGGGCGCCGTGGCGACGAGACCGGCCAGGGCGGCGGTCACCACAGCGACCACTGCGGCGATCACCGTCCCGGCCCCGATCGGCACCGGCCGGTGCCGTCTCATGATCCGGCCTCCTAGCCCCGGTTCCAGGTCCACTTCTGGTTGTTGCCGCCCCAGCAGGAGTAGAGCTGGAGCTGGGCGCCGTTGCCGGTGCCGGCGGCGTCCAGGCACAGGCCCGACTGGACTCCGACGATGGAGCCGTCCGAGTTGAGGCGCCACTTCTGGTTGTCGCCGCCCCAGCAGGAGTAGATCTGCACCTTGGTGCCGTTGCCGGTGCCGGCGGCGTCCAGGCACTTGTCGCCGTAGACGCGGATCTCCTGCGCGGACGTGTAGGACCACTGCTGGTTGGAGTTGGTGTGGCAGTCCCACAGCTGGAGCTGCGTGCCGTCGGTCGTGGTGGCGTTCGGCACGTCCACACACCGCCCGGACGCCACGCCCCGGATCTGTCCCGCGCCGCCGGGGTTCTGCGTGGGCGACGTGGTCGGCGAGGACGTGGGGTTCGGGCCCGCGCTGTTGAGCGCGTTCAGGACGGAGGTGTAGGCGGCCTTCTTGTTGCCGTTGCCGTCGAAGAGCAGTGCGCTGGCGTTGGCGCCGAGCCAGGAGTCGGTGTCGCGGACCCCCCAGACCGTGATGCCGGTACAGCGCGGCACCGCCAGGCAGTCGTTGACGACGTTGGCGTACGTGGTGGCCGAGCCGCCCTGGATGTCCAGCTCGGTGATCTGCACGTCGACGCCCAGGGCCGCGAAACTCTGGATGGTCGTGCGGTAGTTGCTGTTGTAGGGGCTGTTGCTGTTGAAGTGCGACTGCAGGCCGACGCAGTCGATCGGCACGCCGCGCTGCTTGAAGTCGCGGACCATGTTGTAGACGGCCTGCGTCTTGGCCCAGTTCCAGTTGTCGATGTTGTAGTCGTTGTAGCACAGCTTGGCGGCCGGGTCGGCGGCCCGCGCGGTGCGGAAGGCCACCTCGATCCAGTCGTTGCCGGTCTGCTGGAGGTTGGAGTCGCGCCGAGCGCCGGAGTTGCCGTCGGCGAAGGCCTCGTTGACGACGTCCCAGGCGTAGATCTTGCCCTTGTAGTGCCCCATCACGCCGTTGATGTGGTTGATCATCGCCTGACGGAGGCTGCTGCCGGAGAGCGACCGCATCCAGTCCGGCTGCTGGGAGTGCCAGGCGAGCGTGTGCCCGCGCACCCGCTTGCCGTTCTGCACCGCCCAGTTGTAGATCCGGTCGCCGGCGCTGAAGTTGAACTGCCCCCGGTTGGGTTCCGTGGCGTCGATCTTCATCTCGTTCTCGGCGGTGATCATGTCGAATTCGCGGTTCGCGATCGTGGTGTACGTCTGGTCGCCCAGCTTGCCGGCCGCGATGGCCGTGCCGAAGTACCGGCCGCTCTGCTGGGCGGCGGCGGCCAGCGTGCTCGCCGCCGCGTCTGCGGGAACCGACACCATCAGCGCGGCGCCTATGACGCCTGCGACGCTCACGGCGCCCACGATGCCGCGCAGAGCGCCGAAGCGTCCGTACGCGGATGGAGGTGAAGCCTTCATGGCCATGCCTGACTCCATACTGAGATCACGGGAGAGGGATGTGCGGGAACCCGGCGGACGACGCCGCGCCCCGGACCGGAGGCGCACACCACGATGGCGTCATGACCGGCGGCCCTCGTCGATCACCACATCGGACAGGGCCGACCGCTTCGGAGATCAGTGTGGAAACGCAACCGAAACATGTCAATACCTAAAAGAAACTTTCGGATCGATGGTCTGAGGTTTATGCCCGATTATCGATGCCGGTGGAGCCGTGGAGGGCTTGCTTGAGGTCATGTAGCGGAGAATCGCCGATCCTTGGCTATGAAAGTTTCACACTTCATCCGCAACTTGCGGATGCGGGGGACCGGCGGTGTGGGCGGGAGACCTGTCCGGCGTGGTCGTGTGCGCGGCCACCGCCCCTTGACGGCCTCCGGGCCCGTTGTATTTACTCGCCGCCATCACCACCGAGGACGGCGGGGTGTCGAAGGAGGGTCGCAGCGCGGAATGTGAGCGTTAACATGGATCCCCGCCCATGAGACGCGCAAGGTCGGCACGCCTGGGTGGCACCACACGCCCAGGCCGCTCCGTGTCCGCCGCTCCGCCTCCACCCGGAAGGCGGAGCGGCCGGTCGCGCTGAAGGGGCGGTGCCGGGAGAGAGCCGGCTCCGCCGCGGTCGGCCCCGGCGGCCGTCACGCCGCGTACGCCTCCTCCGGTGCCGCCGTCGTACATGGAGATCACCCCGTCGTGCGGTCGGCCGGGCCGTGGCGGCACCCGGTCCACCACCGGCCCGAGCTCCTGCGCCACTTCCCGGCGGGCCGCCGCCCGCGGCGGCCCGCCCCGGCCGACGGGGCCGCCGGGCATCCCGAACCCGGGTCCGCAGGCCGGATCGACCGGCAGCACCTCACCGGCCCCGTTGCGCAGCGGCACGCTCGCGCCCATCCACCGGCGGGGCGGGGACGCCGCGTACGGATCGGCGGGAACGGCCGAGGACTCCTCCCTCGCCATGACGGCGAACGTAGCCGGGAACGCGGCCCGCGGTCCGCGAAACGCGTATTCCGGCGGCGCCGCCGGGACCGGAGCGGCCGGCGCCGTCCCGCTCGCAGCGCCCGTCCGGCTCTTCCGCGAGGCCGGGGGCGGACTTCCCCCGGGGGCTTCCCCGACCGGCTCCGTACATGTAAATATCTAATGTACTAGGAGCCTATATAAATGGAGATGCCGGTGATCGAGTTCCACCTGGATGCGAAGTCCGGGGTCTCGCCGTACCTGCAGCTGGTCCAGCAGGTACGGCACGCGCTCCGGCTCGGCCTGCTGCGCGAGGGCGACCGGCTCCCGACCGTCAAGGAGGCCGTGGCGCAGCTGGCGATCAACCCCAACACCGTCCTGAAGGCCTACCGGGAGCTCGAGCACGAGGGCCTGGTCGCCGCCCGGCCGGGGGTGGGGACGTTCGTGACGAAGACGCTCACCGACACCTCGCTGGCCGCGCACGGCCCACTCCGGCTGGAACTGCAGCGCTGGCTGGTCAAGGCCCGCCGGGCCGGTCTCGACGACGAGAGCATCGAGGCCCTGTTCATGACCACCTTTCGGACCACCGCTCAGGAGGACATCGCGTGATCGGGCGAAGCGAGAGCACCGATGAACACGGCACCCCGGGTCACGAGGGCTCCGGAGGAGACCTCGCGACCGCCGTCCTGGAGGCCCGTGGGCTGGGCAAGCGGTACGGCAGGCGCTGGGCGCTGCGCGAGTGCACCCTCGACATCCCGGCGGGTCACGTCGTCGGGCTGGTGGGCCCCAACGGGGCCGGGAAGACCACGCTGCTGAAGCTGGCCGGCGGCCACCTCGAACCGACGGCGGGCGGCATCACCGTGCTCGGCGGCCGGCCGGGGAGCACGCCCGCGCAACTGGCCAGGGTCGGGTTCGTCGCCCAGGACACCCCCGTCTACGCGGGGCTGACCGTCGCAGACCACCTGCGGCTGGGGGCACGGCTCAACCCGCGCTGGGACGCCGCCCTGGCAGGCGAGCGCATCGCACGGCTCGGTCTCGACCCCGCGCACCGGGCGGGCAGGCTGTCCGGCGGCCAGCGCGCCCAGCTCGCCCTCACCCTGGGCCTGGCCAAACGGCCCGAGCTGCTGATCCTGGACGAGCCGGTGGCCTCGCTCGACCCGCTGGCCCGCCGCGAGTTCATGCAGGGACTGATGGAGGCCGTCGCCGAGCACGAGTTCAGCGTCGTGCTCTCCTCCCACCTGGTCTCCGACCTGGAGCGGGTCTGCGACTACCTGATCGTCCTGGTCGACTCGCGCGTGCGGCTCGCCGGGGAGACCGACAGGCTGCTGGCCACCCACCACCGGCTCACCGGCCCGCGCCGCGACCCGGACCGGCTCCCCGCTGACCAGCACGTGGTCTCCGCGCGCCACACCGACCGGCAGAGCACGTACGTGGTCCGCACCGACGCCCCGATCCACGACCCCGCCTGGACCGTCAGCCGGCTCGACCTGGAGGACCTCGTCCTGGCCTACATGGACAGGCGCCCCGCCGAGAGCCGGCGCGCCACCCTGGAGGTGCAGCGATGATCTGGCTGACGTGGCGCCAGTTCCGCGGCTCGGCCGCGATGACGGCGGCCGTGCTCGTCGTCTTCACCACCGCCCTGGCCCTGACCGGCCCGGAACTGGCCTCCCGCTACTCCGAGGGGATCGCCTCCTGCACGCAGGACGACACCTGCGGCCGCTTCTACGACCGCTTCTTCGACGAGCACCAGTTGCCCTTCCTGGCCGCCAGCCTCGTCGTGCTGCTCGTGCCCGCCCTCGTCGGGCTCTTCTGGGGAGCGCCGCTGGTCGCCCGCGAGCTCGAGGCGGGCACGCACCTGCTGGTGTGGAACCAGAGCATCACCCGCGGCCGTTGGCTGGCGGTCAAGCTCGGGCTCATCGGCCTGACCGCCACGGCCGCCGCCTGCCTGTGCGGCCTCGTGGTGACCTGGTGGTCCGATCCCCTGGACAGGTCGGCCTTCCCGGAACTGGCCATGATGGCTCCTCTGGTCTTCGGCGCGCGCGGCATCACCCCGATGGGGTATGCGGCCTTCGCCTTCGTCCTCGGCGTGACCGTGGGCATGCTGGTGCGCCGCACGCTGCCGGCCATGGCCCTCACCCTGGCCGTCTTCACCGCGGTCCAGTTCGCCATGCCGCTGCTCGTCAGGCCCCACCTGATGCCCCCGGTCACGGCGACCTTCGAGGTCAGCGAGGCGAACGTGTCCGGCATCGGCATCAAGGGGGACACCGGATCCGCGCACATCGTGCTGGGATCGGCCGTTCCCGGCCACGCCGGGGCCTGGGCCTTGTCCAGCGACCTCCTCGATCCGTCCGGGCGCATGATCGCCGGCATCGGAGAGGAAGGCCCCATCGAGATCTCCACCACGTCGGGTCCCTGCGCGCCGGCGCAGGGACCACCGGAAATGGGCGCGTGCCTGGCCGAGATCAACCGCCTCGGCTACCGGCAGCGGGCGACCTACCATCCCCTCGACCGCTTCTGGCCCTTCCAGTGGATCGAGACCGGGATCTACGCCCTGCTCACCGCGGGCCTCACCGGGTTCTGCTTCTGGTGGATCCGGAGGCGCCTGTCATGACCGGGCTCGCCGAGGTCGTCAGCGGGCACCGCACCGTGCCAGGGCGAGCGGCGGAGGAGGGCGCATGACCGCCGTCAGGACTGCGGCCGCCGGGCTCGCCCTCCTGCTGGCGGCGGCCTGCACGGCGCCGGCGCCGCCGCGCGGCGAGGCGGTCACGGCGGCCGGTACGGCCTGCACGCAACCCCGCGGGCCTCTCGGCGCGGAGACGCCCACCACGGTCGACGTCATCGAGCAGGCGTACTTCTGCATCCTCGGCAACCACTACAGCGGTGCCACGCTGGACGCCCGCGCGCTGCTGACCGCCGGATTCGCCGCTCTGACCCGGGAGCTCGGCCGCAACGGGCGCGACGCGCCCGAGGCCGTCATGCCGGCGCTGACCGGTGACCGCGAGGCCGACTGGGCCGCCTTCGAGGCCGCCTACCGCAAGATCACCGACCGGGTCCCCGATCTGCGCGGCAGGCTGGCCGTGGCCACCCTGGAGGCCGTCGTGGCCGCCCTCGGCGACAACCACGCCCGCTGGGCGCACGACATCGAGCGGCACCCCGACCACTACGACGGCGACGGCTACGGCCTGGGCCTGCAGGCGAACGTCACCGCCGCGCAGGCCACCGCCGCGCAGACGGCCGGTGATCCCGGCGCCGCCCTCCCCCCGCTGTTCGTCACCGCCGTGGAGGGCGGCGCGGCTCGGGCCGCCGGTCTGCGCCCGGGCGACGTCATCGAATCGATCAACGGGTCGGCGCCCTTCGTCGACGGCAGGGCCGGCCCCGCGCTCGCCGCCCTCTACCCGCGGTATCCGCAAGCCCGCCCGGTCCGGCTGCGGCTCCTGCGGCAGAGCACCGGCCGCCGCTGGACCGCCACGCTCAAGCCCGGCCTCTACCCGCGGGATCCGGCCACCCTGCGGGTGGTGCAGTCGAAACCGCTGGACGACGACACCGCCTACGTACGGCTGCGCGGGTTCACCCCCGACTCCGCGAACCGGGTCTTCAAGGCCGTCGCCAGGCTGCGCGCCGGCCGGACGCTGTCCGGCGTCGTGCTGGACCTGCGCGGCAACGGCGGCGGCAGCCCCGCGGAGGCGACCCGGCTGGTGAGCGCGTTCGTCCACGGCGAGGTCACCGCCTACCTGTGCACCGTCGACGACAGATGCGAGACCATGCGGACCGACGACACCGTCGAGCTGCTCGGCCTGCCGCTGGTGGTGCTCATCGACCACGGCTGCGCCTCGGCCTGCGAGCACTTCAGCTCCGCGGTCAAGGACCTGCGCGCCGGCCGGCTGGTCGGAACCAGGACCGCCGGGGCCGTCTCCGGCCCGGCCCGCTCGTACCTGCTGGGCAACAACACCCTGCTGGGCCTCCCGTCCAAACGCCATCTGGGACCCGGCCGCGAGGTGATCGACCGGATCGGCGTGCCGCCCGACCACCACGTGCCCCTGACCCCGCAGGACGCGGCCGCCGGGCGCGATCCCGCCCTGGCCGAGGCCCTGACCTTGCTGCACGAGTGAACGGACCTTCCGATGAGACAGATCCTGGCCGTCGCCGCGGGACTGGCCGTCCTGGCCGCGTCCGCCTGCTCCGTGCCCCCGCCGCCCAGACCCGCCGCCGCGTCGGCCACGCCGACCGGCCCCGCCGTCCTGCCCGCCCCCACCGGCGCCCACCCGGTCGGTACCACCGCCCTGTACCTGAAGGACGCCTCCCGGGCCGATCCCTGGAACCCCGACGCCGGAGCCCGGGAGCTCAAAGTCACCCTGTGGTACCCGACCGGGCGACGGGACGGGCGGCGCGCGCCGTACATGACGCCGAAGGAGTCGGAGCTCCTGCTGAAGGGCTCCAGGATCACGGGCGTGCCGTACGACACGCTGAGCAGGACGCGGACGAACGCCGTCGAGGACGCCGACCCCGAAGGACGCGGGCTTCCGCTGGTCGTGCTCTCTCCCGGGTTCACCAAGCCGGTGAGCACCCTCACCTCCCTGGCCGAGGACCTGGCCAGCCGCGGGTACGTCGTGGCCGGAATCGACCACCCCTACGAGAGCCACGCCACGACCCTCCCCGGCGGGCGGGTCGCCGAATGCCTCGCCTGCGACAGCGACACCGACCCGGGCTTCGGCACGGGCGTGGTCCAGGGCCGGGCGGCCGACGTCTCCTTCGTGCTCGACCGGCTGGCAGCGGAGTGGGACGGCTCCGAGGTGATCGACCGCTCCCGGATCGCCATGGCGGGCCAGTCGATCGGCGGTGCCGCCGCCCTGGCGGCCATGGTGGAGGACTCCCGCGTGCGCGCCGGGATCGACATGGACGGCACCACCTACGCCCGGATCCCCGAGGGCGGGCTCTCCCGGCCGTTCATGTTCATGGGTACGCCGCAGCACGTCCCCGGGGGCCGCGACACCTCGTGGGACCGCGACTGGAAGCTGCTGACCGGCTGGAAGCGCTGGCTGGTGCTCTCGGGCGCCGGCCACCAGTCCTTCACCGATCTGCCGCTGCTGGCGGGCGCCCTCGGCATCAGGCCCGCCCCCGGTGCTCTGCCCGCGGAGCGCTCCGCCGAGCTCACCCGCGCGTACGTGGCGGCCTTCCTCGACCAGCACCTGAAGTCACGGCGAGGGTCTCTCCTGGAGGGGCCGTCACCGCGCTCCCCGGAGGTCGGGTTCTGCCCTGCGGCGTGCGGCCGGCCCTGAGACGTGCGGCGTCTTCGGGCCCGAAGGGGCGGTCGCCCCCGGCGCCGGTCAGCGGGTCCTGGCGACCTCCTTCGCCACGGCGCGGAAGACGGCCAGGGCCTCCTGCTGGTCCGGCCGGCCCGCGCCGATCGTCGACTTGACGATGACCACCCCGTACTCGGGGGAGACGTAGACGTACTGTCCGCCCAGCCCGGCCGCCATGAAGTCCCCGCCCCGGCCGAGCCACCAGTGCAGGCCGTACGACGGGTTCCGCGGTGAGGGCCTGGTGGACGCCCTGACCCAGGAGGCGGGGACGACCTGGCGTCCGCCGGACGCGCCGCCGCGCAGGTAGAGCAGCCCGAACCGGGCGAAGTCGCGGGCGGTGGCGTGGTAGCAGCAGTAACCGAGGCCGTCGCCGCCCGCGTCGTCGCCGATGCCCGCCGTCGACTCCATGCCGGCGGGCTGCCAGATCTTCCGCTCCACGTACCGGTGGTAGGGCATGCCGGTGGTCTCGGCGACGAGCCGGGCCAGGACGAAGGAGTTCATGCTGGTGTACTCGAAACGGCTGCCGGGCTTCCAGCCGCGCACCTGCCGCGCGGCCGTCCTCCTGAGCGGCAGGCCCCGGTTGGCCGCGGCGTGCAGGCGCGGCACGTCTGCGGCCTCGTCCCACTCGATGCCGGACGACATGCGCAGCAGGTCGCGGATGGACACCCCGGCGTATCCCGAGCGGGCCAACTCGGGCAGGTAGGCGTCCACCGGGTCGTCCAGTGAGCGGATCCTGCCCTCACCGAGCGCGAGGCCCACGGCGGCCGAGGTGAAGGACTTGGCCACCGACCAGGACTGGAACCGGGTGGTCCGGTCCGCGCCCGTGTAGCGCTCGGCCACGACGTCCTGGCCGTCCAGGACGACGAATCCGCTCGTCCTCGTGCGGGCCAGGAAATCGTCCAGGGTGTGCCGCCGGCCCCGGTGGACGTAGGTGACCGAGAGCGTGCGGGGCGCGTCGCGCAGCGCGACGGCGCGCCCCGAGGGGCTGATCACGTCGAGGGTCTCGGCCGAGGCCGGCGGAACGGCCACCGGGGTCAGGGAGATCGTCGCCGCCGTCGCCAGTGCGGCGGCTGTCACATGCCGGGTGATGCGCACGTCGGCTCCTCTGGAGGGCGTGGTCTGCTCAGCGGGATGGTGGCGCGGCTTTCCGGCGGATTCTCTGACGGAGCGGCATCGCATGCAAGCTCCGGCCGTACACGGGCGCATCCAGGCGGTGCGCCCCGGCCACCGGGAAACGGCGATCCGGGAAGGCGGCTCCATGGAAGGCGGGGACCCGCCAGGGGGGATCGCGGGCCGGGGTCCGGTGACCGATCGATCCGGAGGCCGCGGGGACAGGCGGGAGGCAGGGACTGTCGGACCCGGGTGATACCCACGGAGTAGGCGCGCCCGCTCCCGGTCTCCGTGGAAACCCGGCTGCCGGAGGGGCGGGGCACGGACGGCGCGATCGGCGGGCCCGGCCCGGGAGAGCTTCGGAGGAGAACGCGGTGAGAAAGATCGCCTTTGCGATGTCGGTTTCCCTCGACGGCTTCTTCGAAGGGCCGGACCACGAGCTGGACTGGCACCTGGTCGACGACGAACTGCACGACCACTTCAACGAGTGGCTCGGCGCCATGGGCGCCTTCCTGGACGGGCGCCGCAGCTACGAACTGATGGCCGAGTTCTGGCCGACGGCCGACTCCGACCCCGCGAGCACCCGGCCCATGGTCGAGTTCGCCCGTATCTGGCGGGACATGCCGAAGTTCGTCTTCTCCCGGACCCTGGAGAAGGCCGACTGGAACACCACCGTGGTCCGGGACGTCGTCCCCGAGGAGATCCTGAAGCTCAAGGCGGAGCCCGGCGGAGACCTGGCGCTCGGCGGAGCCGAACTCGCCGCCGCCTTCATGCGCCTCGGACTGATCGACGAATACCGGCTGTACGTCCACCCGGTCGTCCTCGGACGGGGCAGGCCGCTGTTCCAGCCCTCCGACGCCAGGCGCGACCTCCGGCTCGCCGGGACCCGGACCTTCGGCAACGGCGTCGTCCTGCTCCGCTACGAGGACCCCGCCGCGCTCGGCGGGGCGGGTGAGGAGCCCCGTTGATGGCGAAGGGACACGCATCGGAGCCGGGGCGGTGCCGTTCGTCGCCGTGGCGGGCTCACAAGCGGCCCAATCCGCGGGCCAGCAGGGTCGCCGTCTTGGCGATCACGCTGTTGTCCACGGTCGCGGCGGGGTCGTCGCGGTTGGTGTAGACGGCGATGATCAGCGGCGCGCCGGAGGGCGGCCAGGCGACGGCGATGTCGCTGCCCGGTGCGTAGGCTCCGGCCGCGCCCCCGGTCTTGTCGCCCACGATCCAGTCCTGCGGGAGCCCCTTGCGGATGCGCTCGGCGCCGGTGGTGCTGTCCCGCAGCCAGCCGGTCAGCCGCCGCCGGTCCTGCGGGTGCAGCACGCCGCCCACGGTGAGCTTCTGCAGGCTGCGGGCCATGAACGCGGGCTTGACGGTGTCGCGCTTCTCGCCCGGCTTCCACTCGTTGAGCTGCGGCTCCCAGCGGTCGAGCCGCCCGACCGGGTCTCCCAGCGAGCGGTAGTAGCGGGTCAGTCCGGCGGGACCGCCGATCTGCTTGAGCAGCACGTTCCCCGCGGTGTTGTCGCTGACCGTGATCGCGGCGTGGCACAGGCGCTCGGCGGTCATGCCGTTCTCGATGTTCTCCGGCTTCCCGGTGATCGGGGAGTCCGTGACCACCTCCTGCGCCGTCCAGCGCAGCGTGCGGTTCAGCAGGCCGGGGTCGGTCGTGCGGGCCTTGGCCAGGATGGCGCCGCACAGGATGGCCTTGAAGGTGGAGCGGCTGGGGAAGCGCTCGCCGCCCCGGTAGGAGATGGTCCTGCCGGTGCCCGTGTCGATCGCGAAGGCCCCGATGCGTCCCTGGTAGGAGATCTCCAGCTCGCGTAGTCGCTCGCCGACGTCATGCGTGCCGGGGAGGGAAGGCGCGGCGGACACGGGGCGGGTGTCGGCCCCCGCGGGTCCGCCCGGGCCGGCGACGGCGGCGAACGCCGTGGAGATCGCCAGTAAGGAGGCTCCCAGCCTGACCCGGAACCGGCTGTGATGACCACGCCTCATTCGGACTCCCTGCTCTCGGCTCTGATCTTCATGGGGGCGATCAGAAGACCATGGGCGGCGGCGATATGTCCAATATCGATATGGATCCCGGGTCATGTGTATTCGGATATCAGCACAGGTGAGCAGGTTCAGCCACTCGTACCGGCGGGGGACGGCAAGCACGACGGCTCCACGTCGCCCCGCGGGCCCCGCCGCCGTGGGAAGTGACGGCCCGACCGGTCGCCTGTCGCCGCTCCCGCTGTCCTGGTCGTGGATCCGAGCCCGCCGGCGCCTGCGGATCCGCCGCCGGCCGGGCGCGCGACCGCCGCGCGCCGTGCGCCGGCGTCACCGTGCTCCGCTCCGGAGCGGATCCCGCTCCCGGGCGGTGGCCGGGCGAACGGCGTACACGGCCAGCCCGCCGACCGCGACCACGACCGCCGCCGCCAGGTAGAGCCGCCCCGGGTCCCAGCCGGAGTCGAGCAGCCCGCCGGCGGCCAGGGGGGAGACGAGCGACCCGATCCGGCCCATGCCGACGCCCCAGCCCACGCCGGTCGCGCGCACCGCGGGCGGATAGGTGGCCAGGGCCAGGGTGTACAGGCCGGCGACCCAGCCGTTGGCGGACAGGCCGATCAGCGCGCCCAGCGCGAGCAGCACCCCGTACGTGGAGAGGGCGGGGACGAACAGGACGAGCGACACGGCCGTGGCGAGCGCGCAGCCCACCAGCAGGCGCTTGAGCGCGAAGCGGGCCGCCAGCAGGCCCAGCAGCACGGTGCCGAAGACGCCGCCTAGGTTGAGCAGCACCCCCCAGGTGACGCCTTGAGCGACCGACAGGCCGGCCTCCACCAGCAGTTTCGGCGTCCAGCTCGTGACGAAGTAGAACGCGGACATGGCGGCGAAGAAACCCGCCCAGATCAGCAGCGTGTCGCGGCGTAGCCGCGGGGTGAGGATCCGCCGGATCCGGGGCGCCGGCGCGGCGAGCCTGTCCGGGCTCTCGGGCATGGACTCCAGAGCAGGCTGCCGCATCGCGGCGAGCAGCCCGTTGAGGCGCTCCAGGGCGCCCGGTGAGGGCTTGGCGAGCAGGAAGTCCAGGGACTCGGGAAGCCGGAACAGCACCACACCGATGAGCAGGGCCGTGCCTGCGCCGCCGAAGACGAACACCGACCGCCAGCCGGACGAGCTCTGCAGCGCCACCGTGACGACCCCGCCCGCGGTGGCGCCGACGGCGTAGCCGACCACATTCAGGCTGACGGCCAGGCCCCGCCAGCGGCCGTTGGCGTACTCGGCGGCGATGACGTTGCTGCCGGCCAGGATGCCGCCCACGCCGATGCCGGTGAGCACGCGCAGCAGACCGAGCTGGGCGGCGTCCTGGCTCAGCGCCGACCCCAGCATCCCGGCGGAGGCGACCACGAGGCAGGCCAGGATCAGCGCCCGCCGCCCGACGCGGTCGGCCAGCGGGGCCAGCAGCAGCGACCCGAGCGCCATCCCGACCAGGCCCGCGCTGAGCAGCAGGCCGAGCTGGGAGTCCGACAGCGACCACTCGTCCGACACCGCGGCGGAGGTGTAGGACATGACCAGGACGTCGAAGCCGTCCACCACGTTGAGCAGCACGCACACGACGATCACCGACCACTGCATGCGCGACATCGGGGAGCCGTCGACGCGGGTGCGCAGCTCCGCGGAATCAGTACGCATCCGATCGGCCTTCCGGGGAGTGGGGCGGTTCGCTGACCATGTCTACCTCGCCAGAGCAGACAGATGGTGACCCGGTCGCGCAGCGGGCGTGCGCGGGCGTGCGCGCGCCAGCACCGCGGTGACGGCGCTCGTCGGTGCCGCCGTGCCGCAGCTGGTGGCAGGCCTACGCGATCATGACGCGGTCAGCCCGGAGAAGTTCGGGCTCGATCTGAAACTGCTGCGCAGGTCGGCCGCTGACGGTGTCGCGCTTCTCACTCCGAGACGGCGACGTAGCGCCATTCCTCCAGCGGATTCTGGGGTCCGGAAAGATCGACCTCGACGCCGGGCAGCACCCGCCGGAGCCGTTCCGCGCCAGAGTTCCAGGTGCGTGAGGGCGGGCAGTTCGCACCGGCCGAGGGCGCGGACGACGTGGCCGGGCAGTCCTCCGGTCTCGAACCGCAGGATCTCCAGGTGCGCGTGCCGTACGGGGCGCAGGACGAGGCCGTCGCTCCCGCGCACGTCCAGCCGCCGCAGGCGGGGGAAGGCCTCCAGGACCGGGGTGATGTCGCCCTGCTGGATCCAGGAGATCTCCCAGTGCTCCGGTTCGACCAGGCCGAGGAAGAGCGAGCGGAGCCGGGGCAGCCGGTGGGCGTGGGCGGCGAGCACGGCGGGGGCGTTGCGTGCGCTGCACCCGGCGACCACGAGGGCGCGGATCCGGGAGCCGTCGACCGTGGCGAGCAGCTCCCGCAGTCCGTCGGCGAACGTCGTACCGCCGTCGTCGTCTTCGAGGGGGTCGCCGTCGTACAGCGGCCAGGCGAAGCCCGCCGGGTCGGGGCTGCGATGGTGGACGATCACGTGCGGTTCGGCGACGGGCAGCCCGGCGTAGGTCTCCCGGTGGGCGCCCGCCATGTCCCAGCGGTAGACCCCGTCGGCGGGGACGAACGCCTCGCCCGGGTCGCGGGGGTCGGCGGGCGTCTCGGCGCCGGGCCCGTCGAGGTCCTCGTCGTACTCGTCATCGTGGAACACGGCGGACATCCTCGGCTGGGGGATCATGGAGGTCCTGTCCTACCAGGTCCGGGTGACAGTTCCGGAGACGGTCGTCCGCCGCCGGGTGAGGTGCCCGGCCCAGCCGCCTGACCGGCTTGATCGACAGCAGTGCCGCCACCACGCCGGCCGTCACCAGGGCCGACCCCGACATGAAGGCGCGCGGTTCGACCAGCGCGGTGACCGGACCGGCCAGTGCCTGCCCGACCGCCATGCCCGCGACCGACCCGGCCACCTGGTAGGCGTTGACCCGGTTCACCACGTCCGGCGCGACCTGCGTCTGCACGCTGGTCGACCACATCACCGACCAGAACGCCGACGCGCACCCCCCGAGCAGGTGCCCGGCCATCAGCAGCGGCAGCGGCAGCCCGAGCGCGACCGTCAGCGGCACCGCCGCGTACCCGCTCAGCCCCACCGCTCCGGCCGCCAGCGGCCTGCGCGGCCTGAGCCTGACCGCCACCAGCCCGCCCAGCACGGTGCCGAGGCCGAGCGCCGCCATCACCCAGCCGTAGTCGGCCCCGATGAGCTGCGACGACAGCGGCACGTACGGTCCGATCACCAGAACGCCCCAGAACACCCAGACCAGGATGACCGACCACATCCAGCTCCTGGCCGTGAACTCCTCCCAGCCCCTGCGCAGGTCGTTCAGCACGTCGGAGGGCTCCGCCCTGGGCGCGGCGACCCGGACCAGCAGCAGGCACACTCCGCTGACCAGGAACGTCGCGGCGTCCACCGTGTAGACGACGACCGGTCCGGCGGTGACGACGAGGACCCCGGCCAGTGCCGGGCCCGCCAGATGGGTGACCGCCTCAGCGATCTTCAGCGTCGCGTTGGCCCGCTGCGGATCGTCGGCGACCAGGGGGACCATGCCGTTGACGCCCGGTTCGAACACCCCTGCGGCCATGCCCGACACGGACGCCGTCGCCAGCAGCAGGGCGTACGGCGGAGCGCCGTCCAGGAAGGCGACGGCCACGACTCCCTGGGTGACGACCCTGACCGCGTCCGCGCCGATCATCAGGCGCCGGGCGCCGATCCGGTCGGCGACGACCCCGCCGAACAGCATGACCAGCACGGCCGACGCGGTCCAGAGCGCCAGCACGTAGCCGACGCCCGCGATCCCATGGGCCTTCCCGATGGCCAACGCCGAGGCGACGGGCATCATCGCGTCACCGAGCAGCGAGATCGTGCGCGCCCCGAAGTAGAGGGTGAAGTTCTTCGTCCGCATGGGCCCCGATTCTGGTTTTCCCCAGATCAGAGCACCGGTGTCTCAAATGACATCATTAGGTACATTTACGCCATGCTCCTGGAATGCCCGCAGACGCCCCCGACGCCTCCGGGTCCGCATCGCGTGATCGCCCTGGTCGCCCCGGACCAGGAGCTCTACCCGGTCACCTCCGCCGCGGCGGTCTTCGGCTACCACGGCCCCGACATCACCCAGCACTACAGCTTCAGCCTGTGCGCCGAGCGCCCCGGTTCCCTCACCACCACCCTCGGTGTCCCCGTCCAGGTGGACAGCGGCCTCGAAGCCCTCGACGACGCCGACACCGTGGTCATCGAGGGCTGGACCGTCACCCCCTCGCCCGCCGTCCTGCACGCGGTCTCCCGCGCCCACGCCCGGGGCGCCCGCATCGTCGCCGTCTGCGCCGGGATCTTCATCCCCGCCGCCCTCGGTCTCCTGGACGGCCGCCGGGCCTCCGTGCACTGGGAGCTCTCCGGCGAGCTCGCCGCCCGTCACCCCCGCGTCATCCCCGACGACACCGTCATCTACGTCGATCACGGCGACGTCGCCACCGCCGGAGCCTCGGCCGCCACCCTCGACCTCTGCCTCCACCAGGTCCTCCAGGAGCACGGCGCGGCCCACGCCATGCGCATCGGCCGCCAGCTCGCGGCCGGCCCGCACCGCGAGGGCTGCCAGCGCCAGTACCCTCCCCTCCCCACCACCGGCCCCATGCCGGACTCCCTGGCCCCCCTGCTCGAATGGCTCCTGTCGCGCCTGCCCGACCAGATCACCGTCGAGGACATGGCCGCCTACTCGGGCGTCTCCTCGCGCACGCTGACCCGCCAGTTCACCGAGCAGCTCGGAGTGCCGCCCGCCCGCTGGCTGCTGGAACGCCGCCTGGCCGCCACCCGCGCCCTGCTGGAGGAGACCGACCTGCCCGTCGAGACCATCGCCACCCGCGTCGGCCTCTCCTCGGCGGTCAACCTCCGCCGCCGTTTCCACACCGCCCTGAACACCACCCCGGCGGCCTACCGCCGTTCCTTCCGCTGAAGGTCCCGGGCGGTCCGGCCGTTCGGGTGGCCCAGGGAGAACCCGCTGCGGGGCATCGCCGGATCACCGGGGAACGGCCGCGTCCATGGACGTGGTGTCCGATCGGTGCCGAAGCCGCAGGACCCCTGCCCGGACAGGCTCCACTCCGCGTCGTCCCGGGCGCAGCCGCAGGGCGGCCCCGCTGACGGCGTCGACAGCGAAAGGGAAAGCCCGATCGCGTCATACCCAGGTCTGAGGCGGAAGAGCAGGCCACGGTCCGACGCGCCGGGCGGGTCCTCCGCGAGAGGGTCGCAGACATGACATCCGGCTTTCCCGGCCGCTGGGCCGGCGGCGCGACCACGGTGGTGGCACCGCTCCTCCTCCTGGCAGGAGCCCTGCTGCGTGTGCCGTACGACTTCTTCTACCCCGCTCAGCTCGCCGCGCACGAGAGCGCGCCCGCGCTGCTGGCCACCTCCTACGCCCTGATCGCGGTCGGCACGTTCCTGCTCTGGCCTGCCGTGGCTCTGCTCGCCGCCGGGACCGGCCCGGGATGGGGGCCGGTGGGCGGGCTTCTCGCCATGTCGGGGCTGTTCGCCCGCGTCTTCCACGCAGGCGCCGACCACATGGCGTTCCGGCTGACCGACGCCGTGGGCGCGGACCTCGCCACGGAGGTGGTGTCCGAGACGTACGGCGCCTTCCAGCCGCTGTCGTTCCTGAACGTCGCCGCCCTGGCGGGCTGGCCGATCCTGGCGTTCGGCGCCTGGCGCGCCCGGGTACTCGGCCCGGTCCGTGCGCTGGCCCTGGCGTCGGCGGCGGCGCTGCCGCTCGGCGTGCTGAAGGGCACCACACCGCTGTCCCTGATGGCCTTGGCCGGACTCGCGATCGCGTTCGTTCCGTACGGCTTCACCGTGCTGACCGCCCACCCGCGGCCGAGCAGGGCGGCCGTGCTGCGGTGGGTGCCCGTTACGCTGGCCGCGGTGGGGCTGATGGTCGTACTGGGGCAGGCGGGATGACATGGAACGATACGGCCGGCACATGAAACGGTTGCCGTATGCCGCCGATCTGGTGGCAGCCGTCGCCGTGACCGCGATCTACCTGGATTTCGCCCGCACGCCCGCCACGGACGGCCTGCCCTCCTACAGCGGTCCGGCGTGGCCGGCCTGGGTCGTCGCGGCGGCGGCCGGCCTGCCCATCGCGGTGCGCCGCCACCGGCCGTTGCCGGTCTTCGGCGTCGTGCTCGCCGCCCTCACCAGCGCGTCGATCCTCGACCTGACGCGCGAGCCGTACATCTCAGGAGGGCTGGCCGCCTACCTGGTGGGGCTCGCGGAACCCGCGCGCCGTTCCGTGCCCGCCCTGGCCGTCGCGCTTGCGGTGGCGGCGGCAGGGGTGTACCTCGGTGAGGCGGTGATCACCCCGTCGGGCGGCGCGCAGGACGCGGCCGGACCGGTCGCCCTGGTACTGGTGGTGGTCGGCGGCGCGTGGGCGGCCGGGTCAGCCGTCCGCTTCCGCCGGGCGGAAAGCCACCGGAAGACCCAGCACGCGCTGGTGGCCGAGCGCCTGCGCATCGCGCGCGAGATGCACGACATCGTCTCGCACAACCTCAGCCTCATCGCCGTCAAGGCGGGTGTCGCGGCGCATGTGGCAGCGGACGACCCGCAGGAGGCCGTCACGGCGCTCAAGGACATCGAGGAGACCAGCAGGTCGGCGCTGACGGAGATGCGCCGCACGCTCGGCGTCCTGCGCACCGACGGCACCCCGATGGGACCGGCGCCCGGCACCGCGGGCCTGGACGGGCTCGTGGAGGAGGCGCGCCGGGCGGGAATCGAGGTCGTCTCGGAGGTGCGTGGCCTGTCGGGCCTCAGCGAGGGAACGCAGCTGACGGTCTACCGGATCGTGCAGGAGGCGCTCACGAACGTCGTCAAGCACGCCGCCCCGACGCGCTGCGGTGTCACCGTGACGGCCCGCGAAGGGAGCGTCGCCATCGACGTCGTGGACGACGGGCCTGCAGGCCCGCGCCGCAGGCTGCCGGGCGGGCACGGTCTGCTGGGCATGCGGGAGCGGGCCCTCATGCACGGCGGGACCTTCACCGCCGGTCCGCGTGAGGAGGGCGGCTTCGCGGTGTCCGTACGGCTCCCGTCCGAGGGGGAGGGCAGCCCGTGAGCGGTGTCCGCGTTCTGATCGCCGACGACCAGGCCATGGTGCGCGGCAGCTTCCGTGTCCTCGTCGAGCACACACCCGGCCTGCAGGCCGTGGGTGAGGCGGCCACCGGAGCCGAGGCCGTCGAACTGGCCCGCGCGCACAAGCCGGACGTCGTCCTGATGGACATCCGGATGCCGGACGTGGACGGTATCGAAGCCACGCGCCGCATCTGCGGCGATCCGGCGACGGCAGGCGTCCGCGTGCTCATCCTGACCACGTTCGACCTCGATGACTACGTCTACGCGGCTCTCCGGGTGGGAGCCGCGGGTTTCCTGCTCAAGGACACCCCTCCGGCGGAGGTGCTCAACGCCATCCGCGTGGTCGCCGGCGGGGACGCGCTGCTCGCGCCCTCGATCACCCGGCGGCTCATCGCGGAGTTCACCGGCCGCCCGCGCCCGGGACGTCCGCCGGCCACGAGCCTCGACGGCCTCACCGCCCGCGAGCGGGAGGTGCTCACGCTGATCGCCCGCGGCTTGTCCAACGCCGAACTGGCCGCGCACCTGCAGCTGAGCATGGCCACGGTCAAGACGCACATCGGCCGGCTGCTGGCCAAACTCCAGGCGCGCGACCGCGCTCAGCTGGTGATCGTCGCTTACGAGACCGGCCTCGTCTGACATGTCGGAGCATCGCCGCGCTGGTCCCGCGGCAGGACTCGCCGGCCAGCCGGCGGAGTGGTTCCCGCACGCTCAGCGGCCTCAGCCGCCTCAGCCGCCGGTTCAGGCCGCATCGGCAGGGCTACCGGTTCGGCGGGGAGGTGCCCGGCGAGCAGCCGGGGCGGGAGCGCGCCGTCGCCGACGCCGCCGGGAGCGGCGGGCGGCTCGACCTTCTCGCAGGGCGGGGGCAGCTTCCTCACCGCACCGGTCGTGAGGTCCCAGAGGCTCTGGCTCTGCCCGGCGGTGACCAGGAGCCGGTCCTCGGCCTGACCGAAATGGACGACGAAGTCGGTGTCGGCCGCTCCCGGGAAGTCCCGGGCCCGGCCCACCGCCTTGCCCGTCGCCACGTCCCAGACCTGCACCCGCGCCGTGCCGGCCAGGGCCAGCAGCGCGCCGCTCGGGCTCAACGCCGCCGAGCGCAGCCCGTCACCGACTCCGGTGAAGCCGCCCAGCTTCTTACCGGTGCGCATGTCCCAGAGCCGGACCCGGCCTCCGCCGGCGTTGACGAGTCGGCACCTGCGTCGCCGTGCAGCACCTTGATCGCCACGCGCCGGCCGTGGAGGTCGTAGGCTTCGTAGACCACTTCCTGCCCTCCGGCGCCCAGCCGTCCGGCGAGCCAGTAGCCGCCCGGCCGTCGGGGGTCTCCGTCGATCAGTTCCGTGCTCATGCCCCGTCCTCCGCCGGTGCCCCGGCGCGCAGTGTGATCCGTCCGGTGCCGGGCCGTTGCCGGCGCTCAGGGAGTGGAGTCGCAGATCAGGTCCGTTCGCTTCCAGAGCCGCAGCAGCTTCTTGGGTACGGCGGGGCAGCCGCCGCTGTCTCCGAGGTGCTTCCACGGGCCGCCCGCGCGCTTGCGCCACACGTGCGGCCCGTCCTGGTAGCTGACGGGGTTGCCCTTGATGCCGATGGAGCCGATGGCCCAGTAGACGTCCTTGCCCCGTGTCGCGCCGGTGATCTTCCCGTAGTAGACCTTCCTGGGGCCGTCGACCTTGCCGCGCGGGAAGTCCGCCGCGCGGTTCCAGTAGGCGTCGGCGAGGGCGGTGCGGATCGTGCCGGTGATCCGCAGGTTGACGGCCTTGCCCGGTGCCTGGGCGTCAGCGGCCAGGGCGCTGCCCGCACCGCCCGTGATGGTCAAGCGCGGTGAGAACGATGAGTGAAGTACGACGCATATCGGCTCTGACAGCCCGCCGGAAGGAAAGGTTCGCAGCATTTCTGCTGAGATCGCTGACCGGATACGGCGCGTCGAGCCGTTGATGGCGAGACGGCAGGCGTATCCACCGGTGAGCTCGCCGGAATCCGGTGGATACGCAGGCGACCGCGGACGCGGTGGTGGCACCGGCCCGGACCGTGGCAGGGACGGGACGCGGCCGCATGCCACGGGGGCGGGTGAGGGGCGGGCCGGCCGCTCAGTCGCGCGGGCGGACGTGGATGTCCAGCCCGGTCGCCCCCGGCGCCTCCACCCCCGGCAGCAGTCGCATGTCGCGGTCGTAGCCGCCGCCGACGAGTGACCGGAACGGGACCGGCTCGTCGGTGAAGAGCCGGTCGAGCCGTCGCCCGTACTCCTGCGTCACCGCCGTGAACCGGTCCTTCGACACGTCGATCGAGTCGTATACCGCGAACGGCTCGAGCGGCGCCATGCCGGTGAACCAGAACAGGCCGTGCTGGAGGGGGTAGAGGAGATCCGCCAGCCGTCCGTGGATGCCCCGGTCGGAGAACGCCGACTCCCGGGCGCCGATCGTCACCGCGACCAGTGCCCGCCGCCCGGCCAGGGCGCCCTCGCTGTAGGGCGGGGGAACGGACGGACCGTGGGCGAACTCGTAGGTGAACACCCGGTCGATCCAGCCTTTCAGGATCGCGGGCACCGAGAACCACCACATCGGAAACTGCAGGATCACCGCGTCCGACCAGCGCAGCTTCTCCTGCTCGCCCGCTATGTCCGGCGACAGCCGCCCGGCCAGCGTCGCCTGCCCCGAGACGGCCAGCACATCCAGTCGCCGGTCCGCGGTGTGGTCAGGGAAGTCGTCGGCGTCCACCGCAGCCTTCCACTTCATCCCGTACAGGTCGGACAGCCGCACCTCGTGCCCTGCCGCGCGCAGTTTCCCGGCGGCGAAGGCGGCCAGGGCGGCGTTGAGCGAACGGGACTCGGGGTGAGCGGTGACAATGAGGATCTTCTTCCGCTGCTGCGGCGTGGTGTCAGTCATGCCACCACGTTCTCGGCGGCGCGCCCCGGTAGCCAGCACCCGGTTCAACCGGCGGAACGGCAGTCATGGTAATGCGAGGATCACCCATACTTGAGACATGGACACCGTGGACCGTGTCGGATACGCGAACGGAGTCGGCGGCCGCAGCGAGGACAGGGAGGAGACCGGTCGCACCGGCGGGATCGGCGACACCCGGCGGGCGCTCGGCGTCTTTCTGCGCGCCCGCCGCGAGCGCGTCACGCCGGATCGGGCCGGGCTCGTCGGCGGTCGCCGCCGCAGGGTGCCGGGGCTGCGCCGCGAGGAACTGGCCCAGCTCGCCGGGATCAGCGTGGACTACTACGTCCGCCTGGAACAGGGGCGGGCCACCCAGCCGTCCCCTGAGGTGCTCGACGCGCTGGCCAGGGCGCTCGGCCTCGACGCGGCCGAGCGCGGGCACCTCACCACCTTGGCCGGTGCCAGGCGTGGATCCGCGCCGACGGCCCGGGTCAGCCCTCTGTTGCAGCGGATTCTGGACGCCATGTCCGGCTTGCCGGCTTTCGCGACGAACCACCGCCTCGACGTGGTGGCCTGGAACAGCCTGGGCGCCGAGCTGATCGGCGGCCTGGGCGACCCGGGCCGCCGTGATCGGAACCAGGCCAGGTACCTGTTCCTCGACCCCGCCTCCCGGGTCATCCACCCCGAGTGGCAGGACAGGGCGGGGGAGGCCGTGGGGCAGCTGCAGGTCTCCGCGGGGCGTTACCCCGGTGACGCGGAACTGACCGCGCTGATCACCGAGCTGTCCGAGCGCAGCGCCGAATTCCAGCGGATCTGGGCCACCGGCGAGGTCGTGATGTGCGGGGCGGGACGCAAGCGGCTGTGGCACCCGGTGGCTGGACTGCTGCACCTGGATTACGAGACGCTGCACGTTCCGGCCGCGCCCGGCGAGACCGGCCTGGTGGTGCACGTGTTCAGCGGCGAAGAGGGGAGCCGGGAGGCGGCCGAGCTCGCACGGCTGGCCGCCGCCTGACGGAGGCGCCGGAGCCGTGTACCGGCCTCGGAGGCGCATTTGCCCTGGCGGGGCCGTTGCCGGACGCCGTGGGACGCCCGTGAGGCGTCGGGACGCACTCCGGCGCCGCGCCTGTGATGAGGACCGGTTCGGGGGGACGGCGTCGCCGGGCCGTCCTCGGACAAACCGGAGCGCATCGTCCACGGGTCCCACGCCGGAGCGTGGCGAGCCGTGCCGCGTGACGCGAGCCGTACCGTCTGGTGATCGCTGAGGAGCGGTGAGAGCGGCCCTGCCTGAAGGAAGACGATCCGCGGCGCCTGAAGGAAGACGATCCGCGGCGCCTGAAGGAAGACGATCCGCGGCGAAGAAAGGGCGGGAAAAGGCCTACGACCATGGCGGCCACCGCGACGGCCGCGGTGTTCGGCCTGGTGGCGACGGTGGCCGCGCTGCTTCCGGAACCGGCCGGGAACGGCGTGGCCACTCCGCGGCGGGCGGACGACACGGCGCCCGGCCTGCCCGACGGCAAGGTGGGATCGCTGAGTCACGCCTACCGGACCCGCTGCGAGGCCGATTCGGAGGACCGGCGGCCCGGACTGCAGCGCCGTCAAGTGGCGGGTGGTCACCAGCAGGGTAGGACCTATGGAACTTCCCCCTGTTGGCGGAGACGCCAACCAGGGTCGTTCATGTTTTCGTAGGACGTGACCACTGCCGGGTGACGCTGTTGTGCAAAACGACCGGTGCGCGCTGACGACGCGTTCACGAGGTGTTCTGACCTGGAGGTCAGGCTTTGTGGGTGAGTGCGCGGCGGCCGCACCGCATCGCTCCGCGGGCACCGTCGTCTTCGCGCGGACAGCGCTCACGCCAGAAGGGCGAGCAGGCTCTTGGGCGCGACGGTCCGGTAGGCGTCGGTGACGAGCTCGGTGATCTCGGTCCAGTCCCGGGGGACGTCGAGGTAGACGCCGAGCCAGCCGCGGTGGCCGACGTAGGGAGGGCGGAAGAAGCGCTCGGGGCTCTCGGCCACCAGGGCCTCCTGGACGCCGGGTGGTGCCGCGCACCAGAAGGCGAGCCGGTCGTCGTGGTGGTGGTCGGCGTACATGACGAACGCCTTCCTGCCGCGGACGAACCAGGTCGGCTCGCCGTGGCTGAGGCGTTCGGTGGTCTCGGGGAGCGCGAGGCAGAGCCGGCGCAGCGACTCCAGCGGATCATCGACCATGGCCGGACGATACTCCGTGGATGATGACCGTGACCGGCAACCGTGTTCCCTCCGAGTGCTTTCACTCCGTGTGGCGCCGGTATCGGGTGGTCGGTGCGTGGACTGTCACCGCAGCGCTAGTTTCTGTCAATTTGACAAAAAGCTAGTGTCGCCGCATGACCGACGATCGATGGGAACCGCCCGTCGTCCTGCTCACCGTCGACCTCGTGATCCTGACGTTGCGTGAATCACGTCTGCACGTACTGCTCATCGAGCGCGGCATCGAGCCGTACCAAGGTGCCATGGCCCTGCCGGGAGGCTTCCTCCAGCACCCCGAGGAGGACCTCGTCACCGCGGCTCACCGGGAGCTGTCGGAGGAGACCGACCTGGACGCCGAGACTCTGCGCCTGGAGCAGCTGGGGGTGTACGGCGACCCCGGGCGTGATCCGCGCGGCCGGGTGGTGACTGTGGCGTATCTAGCGATCGCCCCGCGCCTGCCGGAACCGGCCGCCGGAACGGATGCGGCCGACGCCAGGTGGCAGAGGGTCGATCGAGTGCTCTCCGGAGACCTGGAACTCGCCTTCGACCATCGGCGAATCATCGCGGACGCCGTTGAGCGCGCTCGCGTCAAGCTCGAGCACTCCGCACTCGCGACGGCCTTCTGCGGACCGACTTTCACGATCACCGAGCTGCAGGAGGTGTACGAGGCGGTATGGGGGATCCCGCTCGATCCCAGGAACTTCTACCGCAAGGTCCAGAAGACCGACGGATTCATCGTCCCGGCCGGACCGACGCGCAAGACCACGGCCGGACGACCGGCCCGGCTGTTCAGAGCCGGACCGCGCGAGGTCCTGCATCCGCCGATGGCCCGTCCCACCGAATCACCGAGCGTACAAGGAGCAGCACCATGAGCCGCACGATCGTGGTCCTCACCGCGCTGGACCTGGAGTATCAGGCGATCCGCGCGATGCTGGCCGACCCCCGCCTGCATCGGCATCCTCAGGGCACCCGTTTTGAGATCGGCCGGCTCGCGGAACGCCGGTGCCGGGTGGCTCTGGCCCACGTCGGCAAAGGCAACCACTCCGCGGCGGTTCTGGCCGAACGAGCCATCGCCGAGTTCGCTCCAGCCGCGCTCCTCTTCGTGGGGGTGGCGGGCGCCCTGCACTCCCATCTCTCCCTCGGAGACGTGGTGGTGGCGACGAACGTCTACGCCTACCACGGCGGAACAAGCGAGGACGACGGGCTCAAGAGTCGCCCCCGCAGTTGGGAGACCTCGCACGCCGCCGATCAGATCGCCCGGCACATCGCCCGCAACGGCTCCTGGACGCAGGACCTTCCTCCCGGTCGGCAGGCCCCCAGCGTGCACTTCGGACCGATCGCCGCCGGCGAAGTGGTCCTGAACTCCAGGATCTCCGCACACGCCCAATGGATCCGGAAGCACTACAACGACGCACTGGCGATCGAAATGGAAGGCGCCGGTGTAGCCCAGGCCGGACATCTGAACAAGGCACTGCCGGTGGTCGTGATACGCGGCATGAGCGACCGGGCCGACGGAACCAAGGAAGTCACCGACCGCGAACAGTGGCAGCAACGAGCAGTGGCCAACGCGGCGGCGTTCGCCGCGGCACTGGCCGAAGGACTGGCCGTCGAAGGACAGGACGACGACCAGCCCGTGGCAACGGCGACGATGAGGAGCCTGGCGATGCGTGAGACGACCCGGAACATCGCTAAAGGAAACGCGCGGGTAGGGGTGCAGGCAGGCACCGTGTACGGAGGCGTCAGGATCACCTCCGAGTCGGACTCGCCCACCGACCTGGCGGAGGCCCTCACCGGCTTCCGCACCCGGCTCCAGCAGGCGCGAGCAGCCGGCCACCTCGACGAAGACACCTACACGGCAGCGCAGGCGGAACTCGCCGTGGCCGACGAGGCGCTGCAGGAGAACACGCCGCAGAGCAGGAGCACGCTGACGCTGGCGCTCAAGAAGCTACGAGGACTCATCAGCGACGTGGCTGAATTGGCCTCGGGACTGGCGGCCGTCATCGCCCTGGCTCAGGGTCTGTCATGACGGATCCGGGTGCCACCACGACGAACGTCGCGGGTGATTCCGCATACGTCGGGATGCAAGCGGGGACCGTACACGGCAACGTCCACATCTACACGGTGTCCGCGGACGCCTCTCCCGAGGAGAAGTTCCGGACGGGCGTTCGGGTCCTCAACGGCGGTATGCCGAGACGGGCGTGGCAGCTCATCCACGAAGCCTTCGAAGCCCGATACGTCACCAACGAAGTCTGTTTCTACTGGCTGCTCGCCCTGGTGAGCGGAAGAACTCGGCATGAGTTGTCCGAGGAAGAAGCAGCCAGGCTGCGGCACTCGAAGAGGATGCTTCATCTGGTCGGTGACGATGCATGGTCCGACGGCGTGAAAGCCGTTCACCGATTGCTGGAATCCGTGGAGAAACCCGGGGAGGACATCCGTGTCCTGCTGAAGGAATTCAACGAGCTCGGTGACACCCAGCGCACTCTGATCGTGCGGCATCTGGACTCGTTCCTGGACGGGCCGATCGAGGACCAGATGTGGCACCATGCCCTGACACGGGCCAAGCTGGAGCAGATGGCCAGGGATCGGGCCGATCGCGTCTGGAAGTTCTTCGAACCGATCCCTGCGAAGCCTCGGGTGCGTCCACCGCAGCCGGTCGACGTTCCCTTCGCTGTTTGGGCTCAGGCCGTGGCGGCAACTGTCGTCTTCGTCATCGCGACACTCCACATCGGCTATCTGCTGGCACAGGCAGGCCGGGTCGTCGAGTTGCTCGCCTACCTGCTGAGTGTCATCGGGGGTTACTTCGGTGCGCGCAACGGTGCGGAGTGGCGCTTCAGAACAGTACGCCGCCATGCGAAAGACATGGAGTACGGAACGCTGCAGCGCAGGAGCAGCGCGCCTGCCGGCGGTTTCGCCAGCAAAGTGGATGAGCGATTCGGCTACTACTTCGCCAAATACGTTCCGCATGGTGTGGGCCGTGACATCTGGCTGGCCAGAACAGCGGGAATCCGCAACAGCCTGCGAAACGAGATCGTCGATGCCTACCGGGAGAGGAGGATCGGAGCCGAGGAGATCCATTGGCTGATCCGGCATCGTGTCCAGGACGTCAGAGATCAGTGGAGGAAGGGCACGCTGTGGAACTACCGTGAGGAGCTGGCGACACCTCTGGCGACAAAAGCAGTGACCATCCTCGGGGTGACCGTCCTCCTAGTCGGTGGAACCTGGGCAGCAGGTGGTGCAGTGCAGACCGCCCCTCTGAGTGCGGCTCGCTCGATGGCCCTTGTCCTGGCAGGCGGATGGATCGCCTGCCGTGCCTGGCTGTACATCACCCTTGAACATCGACGGCATACCGCCGACAAGTGCGAAGCCGATCAAAGATCGAAGAAGAGCTGGGCGGCCTTCGACCGATGGAAAGAGAAACTGGCCGACAAACCTGACGACCGGGAGATATCCGCCTGGCTGGACTGCGATCGGAAAGTGCTGCTGGACGAGGCGTTGCAACACTACAAGCTGACTATGAGCAACGTCATTGCTCACGCCTTCATCGAAGCACCCGCTCCCTCGACTAAGAATGCCCGGGTGCTGAATGGGCCTTGGCGCTATAAGAAATACCAGCTTCTGGTCTTCCTTCTCACCGTGGACGGAGTGCGCCAGCTCGCCGTCGCCCTCGACTTCGAGCGGGGTACGTTCCACGACCGGCAGCGGATGAACTACCGCTTCGAAGCGGTCGCGGCCGTACGAGTAAAGCAGACAGATAGCGATGAACGGACTTTCGAGCTCGCGCTCGTCGACGGGCAGAAGATCGCTGTCCAGGTGACAGGTCCGGAAATGGAGAAACTCCAGCAGGATGAGAAGCCTGGAACGGTGTCCGAGGTGACGCTGGATGCTGCAGGTCTTAGCCATACTCTGCACATTTTGGAGGGGATCGCTGCGGAAGGGAAAGAGTGGATTTCGCATGAGCGCAGGCGTGGAGAGGAGCGGGCGGGAAAACTTGCATCCGCCATGCAGGACTCCGAGTCCTGACTGCGAATGATACAGCCGCCGCATTGTCTTTCAGGATCCAGATGTTCGGGTGGGTGATACCGCCGGGACGAAGCAGAACAATCAAGAATGCCGAGATCGCGGCACTCCGTCGTGATGCGACGGCGTTGCGGTATCAGACCCTTGTTCCGTGCCGAACCAGGCTGCGGCACAGGACCTGAGCGGTTCGACCACCTGGTTGCTTTCAGCGTTGAGAGGCCGGCGGGGTCCCTCTCTGTCGCCGAGGGCATGAGAGAACAGGCGTGCTCGCAGAAGCACTGCGGACCCGGAAGGTGCTGTGACGGACGAGAGCGGAGGGTCGCACTCCTGTCGATCATGGTATGTGCACGCCACGAGCACGCAGGGACCGGAACTTCATTCCAGAAGAGGCCTGTCCTTCGAGTTTTCGCAGGTCAGGCCATGATCAAAAGCGCGCCCTGCAGGATTCGAACCTGCGACCGTCGGATTAGAAGGCGGTTGCCCGGTGCGGTGATCAGGGTTCCCGGATGCCGGTTGGTGGTGTTTCGTCCGCACTCTCCCCGGATCCAATGCCGGGGTGTGGCGGGCCCTGACGGCGCGTTCCGGGGCATGCGAGCACGCCGCGAGCACGCGTGATCGGGACCGTCGGCGGCACGGCGGGGCCGCGGCGGGCGGAAAAGGGATGGATCAGGGTTTTCCCGCTCCGTAGTCTGCCGTCATGGATCGTCTGGAGCGTGCCGCCGGTGCGGTGATCGGTTCGGCGGTGGGCGACGCCCTCGGTGCCCCGTTCGAGTTCGGCCCGGCGGGGGCGTTCTCCGCGCGGTTCCCGGCGCCGGGTGTCGGGGAGATGCGTGCGGGTGGCGGCTGGGAGGCGGGGGAGGCCACCGACGACACGCAGATGGCCGTGCACGTGGCCGAGTCGCTGCTGGAACGCGGCGGCCTGGACTTGCCGGACGTCTTCGCCCGTTTCCAGCGGTGGGCGGCCGACGACCCCAAGGACATCGGGCTGCAGACCGAGGACGTGCTGAGCCGCGGCCTGCCTTGGGATCAGGCCGCTGACGCCCACTACCGCAGCAGCAACCGTGCCGCCGGCAACGGCGCGCTGATGCGGGCGACGACCTCGGCGGTGTACTTCGCCCGCGATGGACGGCAGGTCACGATGCAGGCCGGTCGCCGCCTGGCCGCGCTCACCCACGGCGATTCCGCGGCGTGGGAGGGCACCGCGGTCTTCCACGAGCTGGTGCGCCTCGCCCTGGACGGCGCCGACCCGCTGGCGGCGCTGCCGGAGATCCTCGCCGCCGTCGATCCGGAGCACCGGGAGCGGTACGCCGTCGTCCTGGGCCCCGCCTGGCACCCCGATCAGGCGACCGAGTTCAACGGCGCCGTCTGGCCCTGCCTGGGCTCGGCGGTGTGGGCGCTGCGCACCACCTCTGCCTTCGAGGAGGCACTCCGTACGGCAATCGATCTGGGCGGGGACACTGACACCGTCGCGGCGGTCACCGGCGGCCTGGCCGGCGCCGTGTACGGGCTCGGCGCGATCCCGGCCCGCTGGACGGAACTGCTGCACGTCCCGTTACCAGGCGGAGGCGGCCAGATCCTACGCCTGCCGCACCTGCTCGATCTCGCCCGTCGTCTGGTGAAGCGGATCCCTGGATCGAGGTGACCTGGTCGGCTGACAGGATCCCGGGGAAGGCGGGATACGTCGACGTGGTTCGCGCTGGGCTCCATGCAGGCCGGAGCGCAATTCGACTGCGGTGCTCAAGGAGGAAGTCCTCTGGTGGTCGAGGCCAGGCTGCTCGTGACCTCCATGCACAGCCGGGTTTCGTTGCCGTAACCATCTTCGGGAATGGACCGTTTTACGGCGCTCCTGCCTGCCATCCTGTTCCCTCTGAAGGGAACCCGATGGAGGTGCCGCGATGATCGCCTATGGTCAGCTCACCCGCAGACAGGGGATCGACCCGCGGAGCTTGACCTTCGCGGTGGTGGACCTGGAGACCACCGGCCTTCACCCCGCCAAGGGCTCGCGGATCTGCGAGATCGGAATCGTCCGCATGCGCGGCGACGGCACCGTCCTCGACGAGTACTCCACGCTCGTCGACCCGGGGCTTCGGATCACCAATGACGAGTACCACGGCATCACCAACGCCGACGTCAAAGGCGCTCCCGCTTTCGAGCACGTTGCCGGCGACGTGCTCGCCTACCTGAGCGGTACGGTCGTGGTGGGGCACAACGTGGAGTTCGAGGACGCGTTCCTGACCGCCGAGTTCGGCCGCCTTGGGATCAACCTGTCCGGCGTCCCCGGCCTGTGCACGTTGGTGACCTCACGCAGTCAGCTCGACCGGTACGGCTATCGCCTGGGTGACATCGCCAGTCTGATCACGGGGGAGTGGCCGCGTGCCTCGCACTCCGCGCTCGGTGACGCCCGGACGCTCGCCTGGACCCTGTCGAAGCTCATCGCCGAGGCTCCGCAGCCCTTGGCATGGGCGGGGCCGGCGCCGGTGGTGCTGCCGCCGTACCCGCGTACCGGGTTCATCGCCCCGCGTGCCGCCGGGCTGAGGAAGGGCACCGACGGCTGGCTGGCCATGTTGACCGCGAGACTGCCGCTCATGGTCCAGCCTCCGACACCGCGCCTCGACGCCGTGGCCGACTACCAGGCCATGCTTGCGCATACGCTCGCCGACGGCCGCATCGTGGGGGAGGAGGCCGGGCAGCTCGCCGTTCTGGCGGCGCGTGCTGGCCTGACGCAGTCGACGGCCCGCCAGGTGCACGAGCGATTTCTCGCCGATGTCCGCGCCCGTGCCGAGGCGGACGGCGTGGTGACCGCGGCTGAGCTGAAGGAACTGCAGCGGGCGGCTAGGGAACTCGCCTCCTCCCATCTGATCAGTGACCTTGAGGAGGCATCCGCTGCGGATCGCGCGAGGCGGAACGGGCCGCTCAAGGGCTGGCGCCTACTGCCGGTGGGCGATGCCTCCGGCGTTGTGGACGTGATGGATTTCGCCGTCTCCCACGGAGCCACGGTCGCGGTGAACGTAACCAAGACCGTCCGCCTGGTCGTCGCCACCGACGACGCTGAAGACGATCCCCGGCTCGGGAAAGCAGCGGCTGCCGGCATTCGGGTCCTTCCTCCTGAGGAGGCGCTGCGCCTGCTGGAGAAGGAGGTCGAGGACGCCCGCGGTGGACTGTTCGCCAGCGCGGAAGGGCAGGCGTTGTCGGAGCAACTGGCCGCCGAGCGCGAACAGCAGGCGAGGACGGGCCGTCCGGAATGGCATCAGTTCTGGCGGCGAACGGAGTTGAGTCCGGCCGAGTACAAGGCGCAGTTCGTCGACCGCTACAGCGACTGGGAGGTGGGAGGCAACGGCAGAACCGCGATCTACGTGTCCGTGCCGGTGCCGCCTCGTCCAGTCGCATCTCCTGAACGGGGGAAGCGAGGAGCGGCCAAGCAGGGTAGCGGCTGCGCAGGCGCCCTGCTGATCTTTGGAGGACTGGCGGCAGGTCTTGCGGAGGCTCTCCGTCAGATTCTCGTGTAGCTGACCTTGAAAGGTTAAGTTACCTCGCCGAGGCGTGACGATCGCCCCAGAGCGGTCATACTGGGAACACGAGGTATCCCAAAGGTGGTGGGCTGACCGCCGCCGCACGCGCCAGATGAGAGCAGCTGCGCTTCGAGACGGCGAACTTGTTCGCCCACGGAGTGCCGCCACCGGAGGTGGCCCACCGGTCCTGGGGCAGCCGGATCTCGACCAACCACTGGTACCGGGCCTGGCGAGCCGACGGCATCGAGGCCCTGGACTCCAAAGGCCTGGGTGGAAAAGAGCCTCGGAGTACCATTCCCGCTGGTCAGAAGCTCTTTCGTGTTTACGTGGCTTCAGGATCAACGATGCGGACGATCGCGCGAGCAGGTTCTCCCATATATGTATCGATATCTTCTCCGGTGCTTACGGTCCATCGCGGCTGGCGACTCGGCAATTTCCCTGATGCATTCACCGGGATGCAGCTATATAGACCGACTTCATGAGTTTCGAGGAAGAAGTCTTCGTCGTCAAGGATGTCGATCGAGATTTTCGGTACTTCTATCTCGAAAGGATGATTATCATTGAGCGTCAAGCCTGGATTGTGCCAGTCCTCTTCGAGGAGTTCGTCAACGGAACCGAACTCAAGGATTCCTTGAGCGTGAACGCGGAGTTCCTCTTTGTATTTGTCGCGGAGAATGTATGCTAGTACATTTTCTGGCTTCAATAGAACGGATCTAAGGGTAGTCTCGTCCACTATTTCAACTGGTAGAATTGAAGACTTTTTGGGGGGCAGGCTGAAATCAGAACCTGTCGTCTGAATTATGTCATAGGCCGTGATCCTTAGGTCAAGGTCGTGCGGCGTGTAGGGCTTCTTGCATTCCCATGGATAACTCGACTCTATTATCCGTACAGGCGTATTCTTTGCGGTCTTAATGCTTTCGAGGGTGGTTAGCTTATAACTTGGAGGTGTGACAGAGTCGCGCCGGTTGAACGTTATAACTATTGGAGGGACGAAAGGGCTCCTACTGAATCTGTCAAGCCAATCCTCTGAATGGAAGCGAGCGGTTCCGGAGACGTCGACATACTGGACGTAATTGTTCTTCCCGTCGGGTATGGTTACCAGGCGGGCTCGGATATCTTCGATCCTCCAACCCACAAGCGAAAGGGCTGGATCGTCTACTTCGACATTAAGGGCCTCTGTAGTCCTCTTGGCCATCACTACAATCCTTTCATGATCATTTTTGTGTCTCAGGTAAATGTCACCCGGGGTCGGCTTTGAGAAGACGGAATCCGTATGGAAAGATAGCGATCAGTAATTCTAGATCGAAATCGCAACGGTCGGATCGTCGCATGTATGCTAACAGTAGGCGGTGAATGCTCTGGACGGTCTCAGGCAGTCACACGGGGCGCCCAAGAATTCATGATCGAGTTTTGCTGGAACAGTCCGGCAGTAGCTGGGGCTGAAGGGCTGACGTTACGGCGGCTCGAGGATGAAGCCAGGCTGAGCGGATGAAGTCGTCCAGCAGGCCGAAGCAGTATTGAGCCACGTACGTGGAGCGTCGATCTGCTCGCTGTCGTGTCGACAATGTGTGCATCGCCGTACGGAAGGACTCCTGCCCGGCTATACCGTCCTCGACGGCACGCTCGTTCCGATCGACCAGCTGGCAGACGATCCGCTTCCAGCGCATGCCGTTGGAGACGTTCCTGGGTGGACTGCTGACCGCCGGATTCGTCCTGGAACGGCTGATTGAGCCACGGCCGATTCCTGAGCTGTGAGACATCAACGAGGCCGCACACAACAAGTTGCACCAGGCGCCGTGTTTTCCCACTGTCAGGCTGGCGCGTCCTTGATCATACGAGATGAAAATAGCTCAGAGATCCGGCACGGATCGCCGTTCTGAACATACGCCGGCGGGATCGGCTCAGTGAAGCCTTCTACGGGTACTTGCGTACTGCATGAGCTGTGTCGAAGCAATTTTCGGCAGGCGCAGGAGAGATCTAATGGGCTGTGGTCTCGGACCATAGTGGCAAGTTTGATGCTGTTAAATCGTTGAGGAGTTCGGGATCGAGACCGAGTGCTGCAACGATGACATGGGCGGCAAGCAGCGGTGGGATGGCGTTTCCTATCTGCTGAGAGACGTCGCTGCCGCCCCATGGGTAATCAGGAGGGAAGGTCTGCAATAACCCTGCCTCGGCGTTGCTGAAGCGGGAAAATGTGCCATCGGTTAACACCCGATTGCGGGAGATTTTTCCGGTGACGGTGGCAGACGGCTCGGTGGAATTGCGCTGCCCCCGAACTTTGGGATCGCCGCCGGTGCCGTAATTGGATATGACAACGAAAGGCTTCGGTCGCCGGAGGACCTCACCCATCGCAACCCAAGGCTTGATACCTTCGGCTTCCTCGGGCCGGGGGGCTCCCTTGCGGTAAGGATGATGGGTCGCCGTGGGTAGCGTCACGCTGCCCTTGTCTCTACGGCGGGCGATGAGGACTGCACGACGGCGAGTCTGCGGCACTCCGTATTGCTCCGTGCGCAGCACGCCATGGTCCACGGAGTAGTCCAAGCCCACGAGGATCTCGTCCATCACTGCCCAGACGGGCATGACGGCCGGTACTTGTTCCAGGATGATCGCGTCGTATGGGCGTCCGATTTCTATCGCCTCGAGCACCCATCGGAGAGGTTCCAACACCAAAGCCGTCCGCGGGTCCGACAGCTTCGCCAGGTCTGCGGTGACGTCTTCGCCGTTAGCCATGCGCTTGGCAAAGCTGAGTACGTTGTCCAGGTCCTGACGCCCGGTACCGGATCCTGCCACGGTATACGTCTGACATGGGGGCCCGGCCGCAAGAATGTTGGCTTCTGGGAACTTTTCCGGTCCCCAGTCCCGCACGTCCCCTTGCTCGGTGCGTAGCCCAGCTGCTCTACGGGTGGTGCACGCGTTGTCATCCAGCTCGATGCCGATCGCGGGGATACCCAGCCAGGTAGCCGCCACATCCAGTCCACCGGGTCCGGCGAACAGATCCACAATTCCGTGGGCGTGCACGTGCTCTCCTGGCTTCGAGGGGGTCAGAGGCGGCAGGGTCTGCATGCGCTGACTACCGATGCACCTTTGAAGCTCCCCATGACCGGGTAAGCATACTCTCTGTTCCCGGTGGCCGGCCACCGTGACATGGTGGATCCATGCCCAACAAGCACAAGTACGCTTCCGCGGTGTACCGACCGGATCCGGAGCTCCACAGGCGAGCGAAGGAGGCCGTCGCCGCGGTGGGCTCCAACATGAACGCCCACATCATCGGCTTCCTGTCCTGGCTTGTCGGGGATACCGATGAACTCCCTCCCCGCCCGACTCCGATCTGCTCAGATCCTTCGTGCGCTGCAGAAGCAGGTGGCGACAGACCTTGAGGGCTTTCGGCGGTCCAGGCGGGAGCTCGACCTCATGCGGATATCCATCGTGGGAGCCGGATCAAGCCCGGGAACTCCGAGGGGTGTCGTCGCTTCTTCCGCTGATGCGGCGAGAAACGGAGATCTCCCTGCCCGTCGGTGCGGTCGACCGACGGACTCCCAGGTCGCAGAGAGCGCCCGTATAGCAGGTGATCTGTGAGATGGCTGGGTAGATGGATCTACTCCAATTTGTGTCTGCTCTATCACATATAGTGATGATTGGGCTGGAGTCGTCATCGCTGTGCATGTCCAGGTGATGATGCTGAGTGTCGGGGGCGTCGCTCGAGCGCCTGCGGTGGGCCCGGTGCTCGTAGTGCATGCACCTGACGAACGACGACTGGTCCGGATGCTCGCCTCAACAAGACTCATCTCGGTGCCGGCGGAACCGTCTCATGATCTGATCACTGTGCTGTTGTACGTGTTCTGAACGAGACCGCCTCAGATGAGCCGCAGAAGTTTGTCGGTGCGGAACCTTAAGCTGCCGTGGACTAAGCGCATAGGGCACGATTGAGAGTCGCGGGAGAAAATATGGGCAGGACGCTGAAGGTCGGAGACGTGCTGCGCTATACCAGTGCGAAGGACGAGAGCCTTCCGGTGATCGATGGTTACCCGAACTTCCACTTCGTCACGCACTGTCCTGGCCAGAAGCGAGCGTTGCTTGAGGCGGGCATCAATGGGATGGCGCGTGTTCAGAGTGCTGCCGGTGCGCGACGGCCCGCTGTACTGATTCGTTCGAGCCCGTGGAAGGCCGGCAGTGAGCAGACACCATGGCATGACGTCTTCGACCTCGACAACGGGCATGTCCGGTACTTCGGAGACAGCAAGGCGGGTGTCTCGACACTGCCGGGAGAAGTGAAGGGTAACGCTACGCTGCTCGAGGCATTCGACGGTCACCAGGCTCCCACTGCGGAACAGCGCATCGCGACCACCCCGCTCATGTTGTTCCGTGCGGTGTCGAGGAACGGCAAGGTCAAAGGGTATGTCGAATTCTGCGGCGTAGGCCTCATCGAGCGAACCGAAAGGATCGTTCAATGGGCGGGTCGTGAGAGGACCACCTTCACGAACTACGTCTACGACATAGCGGTCATAGATCTTGTGGCCGAGGGCGATCGGGTTGATTGGGACTGGATCAACGCACGTAGAGATCCGTCGGTTTCGGATGAAGAGGCACTTTCCTTGGCTCCCCAAGCATGGCGGGAGTGGGTTGAGCGCGGGCATTCGGCGTTGCCGCGGGTGCGCCGGAGAGTCGCCCGTAACCGTGTAGTCAAGGTGCGCGATCAGCGCCCGGAACCCAGGAGTCGGGACGAGTCAGACCTGCACCTGATATACAAGTTCTTCGATGGTCGCAAGCATGATTTCGAAGCCCTCGCTTCGGCTGTGGCGGCCCGTGTGCTCGGTGGAGGCGGCCGGAACTACCGCGAAGGTTGGCTGACCCGTAGATCCGGAGACGGTGGGGCGGACTTCGTCGGCAGGCTGGACATCGGCAGTGGCCTGGCCGGCACCGGCTTGGTGGTTCTCGGACAAGCTAAGTGCATCAAACCCGATAGCACTGTTTCCGCTGAACAGATCGCTCGAGTCGTGGCGAGGCTCCGTCGGGGCTGGATCGGCGTCTACGTCACCACTGGGGCTTACTCCGAAGCGGCTCAGCTCGAGATGGTCGAGGATCAGTACCCGGTCCTGCTCATCAACGGCATGGACCTCGTCCGCGAACTGCGAGGCATGGCTCGCGATGATCATGGCGGCGACCTGCAGTCCTGTATTGAACACATAATCGATACGGGAACGGTCGAGGTGACCAGTCGGCGGCCGGAAGAAATCCTGCTGGCGTGACGAGGCGAGATCGCGCGTCTGATCCGAAACGTTTCCTTCCGCTTCCGCTGTTGATGCACACATAGGTGATCATGCGGCGCGGCCTCTAGGGGAATGACCGATGCCCGTGGCCGACTGGAAGGGGTGCTTATCTCCAGGATTGCTGGAGCCTTATACGTATGGTTTCCGGAGGGAGTCGCATGCGACTGGCGGCTCCCTCTCCTCCTCGCTGACCGATGATCTCGTTCGCCGAGATGCTTGTGGAAACCGCGGTTGGCACCTGCTTATGCATACCTCCGGTGCTCTGCCGCCGTACCTTGGATCTCATGGGTTCGAGAGCGGAGTCGTGGGCTTCAAGCGATGCTGTCCGGGCGAGTATGAAGTCCAACAAGGGGCGTGATACCAAACCGGAGCTTGCCTTGCGACGAGCCGTGCATGCTCTCGGCTTGCGTTACCGGGTCGCCGTTCGTCCTCTTCCTGGACGTCGCCGGACGGCCGACCTCGTCTTCCCGAGGCTCCGCATCGCGGTCTTCCTCGACGGCTGTTTCTGGCACGGATGCCCCGAGCATCACAGCGTGGCCAAGACCAATTCCACTTATTGGGCGGAGAAGGTCCGCGTCAACCGGGAACGGGACGCGGACACCGACCGCCTGCTCAAGGAAGCAGGCTGGTCGGTCATCAGGATCTGGGAACACGAGGACCCCACGGAAGCGGCGCAGCGCGTCGCGGCGGCAGTCCATACCGCCCGAGCCGCACAGACGGCGAGACGGGATCAGTGATCGCCGTCTCGCTGGAGCTCTCCGCACGGGCCAAACCGGACCACCGGTGCCGGTGATCCGTTCCTCACCGCTCGACGACGGAGACGGACGAGGGGCGGCGCGGCGACCGCCGAGCTTCAGCGCCCGGCTGCAGGCACCTCGGCGGGAGGCATCCCCGCTACGCCGTCTACGAGCTCCTGCTCAAGCCGCAGATCCGGGACCAGTCGCAGGTGACGCAGCGATGCCCGCCGTTCTTGTCCGGCTTGTGAGGACCTGAGCGGAACTGGCGGCGCTGAATGCCGCCCGCGAGGGCTTTCACCGTCGCCAGGCTGTCGTCGATGGTCTTCTGGTCGAGGGGGACGTCCAGCTCCTTGCGTGAACGGTCCTTCTCGCCCAGGTAGCGGACCAACCCCCGCTCGGGTTCGTACTCGAGCTCCTGACGGGCCGCTACGGCGTAGAGGGAGACCTGGAGCTTCATTTCGTCCTCGTCGAGGGCGTCGTGCTTGTCGGTCTCGCGCTCCCCGGACTTGAAGTCGATGATCGTGACTCGAGGCGGGGAGTCGAGGCGTACGACGTCGATGGCGCCGGAGACGAGCACGTCCTCGCCGGGGACGAGCACCTCGAACTCCCGCTCGGGCTCGAAGGTGAGACGGCGGAGCTCGTCGACGTAGGTCTGCACGTAGTCGGTGACGATCTCGACCCCGCGACGGCGCATGTTCTCGGCCGGCTCGCCCGTGGTGTGCCGCAGGTAGAAGAGGCCTCGATCGATGAGGTCCTGGACGGCTTGCCGGAGGGCGGCTGGGTCCCGGGCGAGTTCGGCCCAGTGCCCGGGGTCGGCGTGGACGGCGCGCATGAGGTTGTGGACGCCGCGCCCGTAGCCGAATGCCTGATCGATGGTGGGGGTGAATCCGAGGACCTTGCGCAGGTAGAAGTCGTGCGGGCACTCCAGGTAGTAGCGGAGGTCGGAGAACGAGGTGATCAGGCGGTCCTCGCGGCTGCGCTCGCCGGTGATCGGACGGATGTTGGGGATGGCGTGCGGGACCTCGTCCGCGGAGTCCCAGGCGTGGGAGCCGGCGTCCTCGATGATCCGCTTGAGCTCCTTGAAGAACTTCGAGGGCTTGGACGCGGAGACGTAGAGGAACCGCTCGGCCCGGGTGATCGCGACGTACATCAACCGTCGTTCGTCGTCGTTGTCGTCGTTGTCCGCGAGCGAGGCGGGGTCGATGACCTGAGCCAGCGGGCCGTTGAAGGGGAGCTTCGGCGCCTTCTTGGCGTTGTTGCTCGGGAAGCGGGCGGAGCACACGTCTGCCACGAACACGGCGGCGTACTGCAGGCCCTTGACGCTGTGGATGGTGGTGACGGTGACCGCGTCGGGTGTGGAGAGGAGCGGCGCCTCCTGCGGGCGGGCGGACTCGGTCCCCCACAGCAGCAGGCTGGTGATCTGGTGCTTATAGGACTTTGCCCGCGTCCATCCGGGCGTCTCGATGCCCGTGATGAGGGAGCTGAGCTGACCGAGGTGGTACATCGCGGCGACGGCGCGGTCGTGCTGTGTGTCCCACGCGGACACGCCGGCTTCCGACATCAACCACTGAAGCATCGTCTGCGGGAAGACTCTGCGGACCGGGTCACGGCCGGACAACCACTTCCGGAGCTCAGGGGTCTCGAGGGCGACGATGTCCGCTCGGTCGACGGGGGTTCCGGCGAGCCGGGCCTCCATGCTCTTGGCGGCGCGGATGACCCTGTCGGCGGAGCCCGGGGCGACGGTCAGCCCTTCGCCGACGAGGGCGTTGAAGGCGGCACGGACGGCGCGTTCGGCGGCACCCGGAAGATCTGCGTCTGTGACGCCCAGGACGTCCCTGAGCCGGCTGGGCAGCGAGCGGTTGTTCCAGGCGGCGCCCACGAAGGTGTCGCGTCCGCCGGAGAGGGACAGCGCTGCGGCGAACAGGAGGACTTCGGGCTGGGCGAAGAGATCCGGTCCGGCTTTCACGACCGCCGGGATGCCGGCGTCCCGGAGAGCCTGCAGGTAGGTCCGGGCGTCGGTGCTGCTGCGGACGAGTACGGCGACGTCCGAGTAGGTGATGCCGCGCTCGCCGTCGGGAGTGTCGTGAGCGGCGCCGAGGTTGTGGGAGGGGACCAGTTCCTTGACGGTCGCGGCGATCCACGCGGCCTCTTCCCCGCGGTCTCCGTTGAAGTCGACGATTCCGATGTGCTGGGTGTCGGCGTCCACACGACCGACTCGACCGTGGGACATGTCCGGGCTGGACATCGTGCCCGGCACGTTGATCGTGGCGTTCCAACGGTTGGAGACGTCGATGATCCGTGGTGTCGAGCGGTAGTTCCTGGTCAAGTCGAGGACGTCGCCGTCCTCGTCGGCCGTGAGTTCGGCGGCGAGGTCGGCCATGATGTCGATGCGACCGCCGCGCCAGCCGTAGATGGCCTGACGGTGGTCGCCGACGGCGGTCAGCCAGCCGTCCTGATCGACGAGCATGCGCCGGATCTCGTCCTGGACGGGGTTGATGTCCTGCACCTCGTCGACGACGAGGTGGGTGATCGATGTGCGCAGTCGTGCCAGAGCCGCATCGTTGGCACGGAGCCGGCGGGTCAGCTCAGACTGCGCCGTACTGAAGTCCAGGAAGTGCCTGCATCGGAGGTAAGCGTAGTAGCGGGCGGCGGACCGGGCGAAGGCTTCGGCCACGTCGCCCTCGCCGACCTCCGTCAGGAGCCGGGCCTGCTCGCACCACTCCTGTTCCGCGCCGATGTCGGGACGGGGCTCGGAGGAGAGTTCGACGTCGAGCCGGTCGTATTCGTTCAGAAGGTCGTAAGCCTGCAGGAAGTACTCGATCGTCCGGCTGCGGGAGGAGTACGGCTTGCCCGACTCCGCCTGCAGAGCCTTCTCCAGTGCGTCGAGTCCGAGAAGGTAGTTGTACCCCTCCTGGATGAGGGCGTAGCGGGCGACGTCGTCGACCACGTCGTCGTTGTGATATTCGTCAGGCCACAGCGTGCGCAGGGTGTCCAGGCAGAAACCGTGGATCGTGCCGACGTACATCCCTCCCAGGCTGGAGTCGGCGCCGGGCTCCTCCACGACCTGGATGTACTTCCGGATGCGGAACTTCATCTCCTCGGCGGCCTGCTCGGTGAAGGTGAAGGCCACGATCTGGTCCTTCGGGATCCCGTCGCGCGCGTGCCACCAGGCGATCCGCCTGGCCATCGCTTCGGTCTTGCCCGTACCGGCGCCGGCGATCACCAGCAGACGTCGGGCGTCGGACGTCACGATGGCCTGCGCCTCGGGACTCAGCCCTTTCAACAGTTCGGCGCGGACAGCCGCGGAAATGGTCATGATCGATCAACTCGCTTGCGCATGTGTGAGATCACTGAATCCGGGGAGCGCCAGCCTAGCCGCGCCGCCCGACACTTCCGGATGAAGTCCAGCGGGACCTCGTCCGTCGAGCCAGGCGGAGCGGTGCGTCCGTCCGTGGGATGCAGTTCGGTGATCAGATGAGGTCGGCACGCTACAGACCGTGTTTCTGCAGGGCTTCGGCGAGGATCTCCTTGAAGCGCTCCGCGGGTCTCTCGTCCCCGAAGAGCAAGGAGACGCGTTCCGCGAGCACGTCGTGGTCCTGTGGCGGGCCCTCGGCCTGCCGCACCGAGCGCGCAGCCGTCGCCAGCTCCCGACCGGGGATCTCGTCGGGCTCGCGCGGGCCGCGGGTCCGGAGAACGCAGACCGGCCGACCGGGCAGCCGGAGCGTCGTCTCGGGGTGAGCGACTTGACCGACCTCGTTCTCCGCTTCGACCAGCCCGATGCGTACGGCGTATTTCGTCGCGCTCACCAGGACGCCGGTGACCGCGTCATCCAGCGGCATCCCGGCCAGCCGGCTGATGATGCGGTAGACACGCAAGGCCTTGACCGGGCCCTCCGCCGCCACGACGGTCGCGACGGCCTCGGCACGTTCTCGAAGGCCGAGTTCGAAGGGGTCTCCGAAACCCTGGCCTCCGTACGCGTCGTACGGCATCGGACCGACGACGGGCTGATCGATCTCCTCGGTCTCTCCTGGCGTCGGTTCCGGTGCCGGTCCGTCCGGAGAAACGCGGTCGGCTCGAGCGGACGGGGGCGATACGGGGATGACCTCGTTCTCAGGAGTCGATGTCGTTCCTGCTGATCCGATGTCCGCGACCTCTGCTGCGGAGCCGCCGAAGACGGCGTCGATCCTGTCCTGCCGCTCGTCGGTGGTCAGCGGTGCAGTGCTGAGCAGTGCGCCGACGGTCTCCCTGGCGGCCATGCGGAGTTCGTCGTCGAGCGACTGATCGTTGAGAGCCTCGAAGAGCACGAAAGGGCTCAGTCGGAGCAGCCGCTTGAGGAAGTCCCGCAGGGCGTCGCGTTCGTCGATTCCGCGGAGATCGAGTTCATCCCAGACCCGCAGGATGGCTTTGACCAGATGAGGGCTGTTGCCGAGCGCCTTGCGGCGCGCGTAGATCTGGTCGAAAGCGGCCTCGCCGAGGATCTTCAAGGCCGCGTAGGGGTCGGAGTCGCCGGGCGAATGCACGAGCTGGGCGCGCCACCACATGCGGCCGAAGACGTGTCGGGTGAGGTCGGTGCCCAGGACCCGGTCACCCGGAGGCACCGGGTACCGCCAGTAGGCGACGTCGGGGAGCAGCACCAGGGCGAGGAAGGCCCACACGTCTCCGGATGCGGCTTCTGCGGGTACGAGCCTCATCTCGGAGTGCAGAGCGGCGGCGAGACGCAGATCGAACGCCGCGCGGAGCTCACGGTTGGACTCGTTGGGGAAGCCGGCCTCTTTGGCGAGATCCACCACCAGGTCACGCAGTTCACGGAGCCTGGCCTCGGAGACCCTGTCGCCTCCCGTCGCGACGTACACGGCCGAGTCATGGGCGGTGGCAGCGCGACCCATCAGATCGGTGATCTGCATGTTCCGGTATTCCTCATGCAGAGGTTTGGCCTGGCCAGCCAGGAGCCGGGGGTAGAGAAGCCCCATCACGCCTCCCCGAAGATCTTGACTGCCGCCTGGAGCTCCGAGGTGAAGAGGCTGGGCGAGTGGTTGAACCTGAGCCGGACGTCATTGATCGATGAGCCCGGGAACAGCTGATGGAACAGTGACAGCAACGTGGAGCCCAGGGTGTCGTCGGGGAAGGTCGCTCCGTCTTCGAAGTCGTCATGGCGTAGCGCGTGCTCGATCATGACGCGTGCGGCGTCGGCGTAGACGGCGGAAAGGACGGCCCTGTCGACGGGGCGGGGTCTCGCCGCGTTCTGGAACGCGGTGGCCGTGACGGTGTTCTGCTCGTTGACCAGCAGGAGCAGTGAACCCATGGTGGCCGCGTGCAGGTTGCCGCCGATCTGGAGGTGCCAGGCTGCATTCTCGGGGAACGAGGTCTTGGCGAAGTCGATCACCGCCATCGGGAACTGCGGGGCGTCGCCCTGCAGCCTCAGGGACCGGCGGTCACTCCAAAGCACCGAGCCGGCGCGGCGCGGTGTCGACGGCTTGCCGTTCGGGAGGGCTTCCGAGAGCACCAGCGCGGTGTCCAGGATGAGCACGCCGCCGAGGTCGGACCCGCGGAGCCGAGCCCTGATCTCGATCTCATCGAGGCCGGTCCCCGTCATCCGGATGTGATCCGCGGGGCCGCGGAGGTTCGATCCGGTGGCGGTCCAGACCGCAGCCAGAGTCAGAGCGGTCTCCGCTTGGAGTCCGGCTTCGGACCTGGCGCGGTCCAGATCGACACGCACCTTGCGGCGGATCTCGAGATCCATCTGGTAGTCCCAGTCGGGCAGGGACTCAGGCAGCGCCAGATCACCGTCTTCGGTCACCAGGAACCATGAGCCGGCTTCCACGGCGTCCTCGGACGGACGGCGGTACGGCAGTGCGCGGCGGCTCATGACGGCTGCACCGCCTCGGTGAAGATGTCGATCTCGGTCATCGTGTCGGGCGCAGGACGGACGATCGCACGCCAGGTCGAACCGTCACCGCCTTCGATGACATGAGACGGCGTCGTGTGCAGGGAGCCGTCGGGACCCTCCCAACCGAGCAGGGTGGGGGTTGCGGCTCCCAACGGCGGATCGGTCTCACGCCCGCCGGGGCCTGCCAGGGCCACGGCCAGGTCGATGCGCACCTGCTGAGAGCCGGGAGCGGGCAGCCGGAACTCCTGGATCAGCACCGGGACGCCCAGACGATCTCCGTAGTAGGGGGCGTCGACGTACTCCACGCGGGGTCTGCGCCGGGTCGCCTTGTCCGGGATCTTCCCTTCGTTCGATCCGGATGGCGTCGGCGAGGGGGTGGGGGACGTCGGTTCGGTGTCTCCGGGTTTGCTGTAGTCGGTGGCCCCACCGGTTCCCCACACGCCGCCGACGAGGGAGGCGAACCTCGCGCTGGCTGCTCCCAGAGCTATCCTGGCGGAGTCCCCCTTCGTCGCACCGCCGAGGTCGAACAGCGCGCTCACCGCCTCGTCGATGCGCCGGAAGGTGGTGTTGACGTAAGTCCTCTCCCGGGATTCGAGAGACTGCGGATTCCACGCGTCGTGCGTCGGGGGCTCAGCCTTGGCATAGGTCTCGTCCAGAGCGGGATCGGCCCGGAACACCCCGGCGTAGTGCAGATACTCGCTCGGCGGCTTCGGCCCCGGGCGGTACGTGACCACGAGCTCCGCCGGACGCATGAGGCAGACATGGTGAACCGCGTCCTCGATGTCCACCATCCGTGACGCGGCGGTTGCCTCCGGAGCCGGTGCGGGGCGCTTGACCAATCCGAATCTGCCGAGGAGCTTCTTGGGACTCAGGCAGCGCAGGTCCTTCCCTTCAGGACCTTCCATGGCCTCGTAGGCTGCGACGAACAGGTTGAGCGGTCGGGTCGTACGAGGGTCGGGCACCGGGTGGTCGACGCCGTCGCAGGTCACCGAGAAACGCATCGCAGGCCGTCCGTCGGAGGACTCGAGCATCTTCGGCCACAGGTGCCAGGCGATCGTCTCCGCCAGGTAACCGGCTACCTCTGCGGGGGACTCTCCACCCTCCAGGAGCGGATCGACGACGATGATCGTGGTGCCCGTCTCGTCGTCACCGAAGGGGCGCAGCCCGAGGCGGTGAGCCATGGCGTCCGCTTCCGCGCCGACCAGCGGTTCGACGACGTCTCCGGTGGTGTCACCCCACCAGTGCCGGCCGGTGTACCGCCTCTCTCCGTCCGATGTATTGGCCACGTAGCTCTTCCAGAGCGCGCAGCCCATCAACCGGGTCTCGTACCCGCCGTCCACTCTGCATCGTGTGTGGAGCAGGATCGTTCCGACCTGTGAGACCAGGTAGAAGATGCCCTTGCCGAACCCGTAGGTGCCGCCGCCGAGCTCCGTGTCACGGGGCTCTCCGATGTTGCGTACGAAGGACACGAAATCGTGGCCCTCGGCCACGGCTTCATCCGCGCGGGTAGGGCCGCCGAGCCCGCTGGTGCCGCGATCGGAGATCGCCATCACCTGGATCGTCGGCTGGCTCAGGGATCGCCGGAGCGGCAGATGGTCGTTGAGGGGTGCGCCCTGGGACAGCAGGTCGCGCCAGGCCGTCGAATGTGCGGGACTCACGGTCCGCATGTCGATGGCGTATTCGACCGGCTCGGTGCGGCCGGGCAGGCGGGCGTCCCAGCTGTTCTGTGCCGACTCCCGTACGAGAATCGTCAGCAGGTCCAGCTCGGGGCGGCCGAGTTGCTTGCGGATCCCCTCGGCCGCGCTCGCGCCCTCGGGCGGGAACGGCTGGGAGAACCAGGACGCCTTCGTCATGAGGACTCCCGGAGCATGCTGGTCAGATGTTCGTTCACTCGGTCTGATCCCAAGGGGGTCGGTGGCTCGTGGGACAAGTCGATCGTGTAGGCGACGTCCGCCACAGTGATCGGGATGCCTGCCGCTGTGAGATCGTTACCTGTCAGCTTGGGGAACACGGCGTCCACCTCGTACCAGAGCTCCTCGGCGGCTGAGAAGCGGACGTCGCGGTAGAGGTCGACGTCGGACGAGTGGTAGCCGACGGCGGCGAGCAGATGGAGGAGGGCGCCCTCGTCGTCGACGAGTTCGAGTGCCCGCTCGATCAGCTCGGGGAGGGACTCTCCGCGGTCGGAGGACCGCTCCAGGCGGTACCAGACCAGCTGCAGGGATCCGCCGTTCGGTGCCTCCAACTGCTCCAGACCGTGGATGCGTACGCGACTGCCGTCACCGCCGACCGACGCCTTCACCTCGACCGCGGTGCCGCTGGCGGAGAAGTCGTGGTGATGGCCGCCGGGCCCCCGCCACAGCCGGTGGGCGCTGCTGTCTTCCTCCAGCAGCCGTACGAGCACCGTCAGTTCGCCGAACAGCCCGGCGAGCTGTTCGGGGCCGAGCGGCGTCCCCGTGGTCTGGAACAGCGCCTTCCACCGGTCCAACACGCGGTAGAGGGCTTTGAGCGGTGTGCCGGGCATGGTCTCGGTCGTCTTCAGCACGTCCGTGCACAACAGGGTGAAGAGATCGTTCAGATCGGGACGCAGACAACCGAGATCCGCGTACGTCTGGTAGGTGTCCTCTCCTTCGAGAGGACGTTTCCGCAGTACGAGGACCGGTCCGTCGGGACCGCGCCGTACGCCCTGATGGGAACCGATCGGCACCAGCACGTGGCGGTGCCCCTCGTAGTCGACGGCGACGGCCAGGCGGCCGTAGGCGATGTCGAAGGGGAGCTCGGAGACGCGCACCTTGCGATCTCCGGAGGCCCGCTGAGTCTCCAGCTCCTTCCAGCGCTGATCGATGAGGTCGCGGAGGCCGTCGTTCATGCGGTCTCCTCGGCGTCGATCGGGCTGAGGTCCACCTCTTCGATGTCGACGTCGACGCCGGAGAGGTCCGCAGAGATCCATTCGATGCTGCTGTCCTCACCGACGGGCAGCGGGAAGACCAGACCGACACCGATCACGTGTTCGGCGGCGTCGAGCGGCTTGCGGCGCTGCTTCTCCCGCTGCGGAGGCGCGGAGAGCTTGTCGATCGGGTACAGCACCAGCAGCCCCGTGTCGGGCAGCTGCTTCCGCCGCTCGCTCTCGATCTCCTTCTCGGTGAGCTGACCGGTCTCACCGGCCAGATCGACGGCTGCGTCTCGGCGGCTCATCAACGTCTTGATGTCGGCGAAGCCCGGCTCGGAGGTGTCCAGCCGCGCACGGACGATCCGCTGGACCGCCACCCCGGGGGCGAACTCGAACGCACCGGCGTCGTCGCCCAGCGGGTTCCCCACGATGGCGACGTTCCACCGCCGGAGGGATCCCGCGTTGCGGACCCGCTTCTCGATGTAGCGGGTCAGCAGGTCGGTATCGCACTCCTGCGACTTCTCGTGGAAGCGGTACTGCTTCAAGAAATCGATCACCAGGTCGTACGGGACGTCGCGGAAGATGAAACGACCGTTCTCCGGACGTTCGTCGTACCGGGTCGCGTGCTTCACGGCCTCGGCGACGAGTCGCCTGGCGGCGGCCTGGTTGCCGAGGAGCCATTCGGCATCGGTGTGGAAGTAACGCGTCTGCACGCGGCGACCGCCGTATGCGGATGCGGCCGTCACCGCATCCTTCATCTTGGCGGCCTGGGTGACCCGCAGCGCGGGATGGGTGCGCAGACGCACCGCGAAGGTCAGCGGCGTGTGGTCTTCGGTCATGTAGACGTCGATGTCCCGGCGCATCTCGGTCTCGACCGTGGCCAGGTGCCGGAACCATTCGTTGAGCTCGGCCGTCATCCAGATCCGAGGCAGGTCGGCGTAGCCGTTGCGGTAGCCGAACCAGCGACCCATCTGCAGCAGGGTGTCGTACGCGGATACGGCGCGCACGAAGTAGCTGACCGACAGGCCTTCCAGCGTGAGACCGCGCGACAGGGTGTTCCCACCGACTGCGATGGCCACCACGGGGCCGTTCTCGTAGTCGAGACGGTCCTCGCTGCTGGAGTTGTCCATGACGATCCGGCAGTCGTCCAGGACGCCGGGCAGCTCGGGGAGCAGGTCGTCGAACTCCACCTTGATCTCGCCGAACTCCTCGGCCGGGACCCGAGCGGTCTCGTCGTCCCACAGCTTGCGGAGCTCCTGGAGGACGGTCGAGTCGTCGAGGGAGGCTCTCGTCTGCTTCCGGAGGCCCTTCAAAGGGTCTTGGAAGCTGTTGTGCACCGCGGTGTTGACGCTCGTGTGGATGAGCATGGTGCTGTGCGGGTTTCCTCCGCCGCGCACCCGCCGGGCCGCGGTGACCATCCAGAAGTAACGGATGGCGTCGCGCAGGGTCTCGGTGATCTCGGGAGTGAAGCCCTCGACATCGGTCCGCCTGAGGGGGCGTACGAGCTCCACGTCGCCGTCGGGGACCTCGCGGATCATGTCGTAGCCGTCGTCGACGTCCTCCGGGTCCTCCCCGTCCAGGGCGTACCGGCCGAAGAGGACCTCCGTGCCGAAGTGCCCCTCGGGCTTGGGCAGGTTGACGATGAAGTCCTTCGGGTAGAGGTCGCCGGCGCTGGGGTCGATCAGCAGGTTGGCGAACGGCGAGGCGGTGTAGCCCACGTATGCGGACTTGGGCAGCCGGTCGAGGATCTCCCGGATCCGCGGATTGATCGTCTTGGTGGCGACCGTCGCCTGGTCCGCCTCGTCGTCGATGATCAACGCGGGGCAGTCCTGGAGGTAGTCCGACGCGGAGGCGAGCCACTTGCTGAACTTGCGCAGGACCGTCGAGTTCTTCTTGATGACGCAGAGCACATGCGCCTTGTTGCTCTTCCCGAAGAACGATGCGGCGTTGGCGGTCGGGACGAAGTCCCGGTCGAGGTCGGTCAGTTGGTGCCAGAGCGTGGGGTTCGGCTCGACGAGCTGCTGGACGAGCCGGGCCTGAGTCTGTCGGCGCAGGCCGTTGTGGATGCCCGCCAGGACGATGAACAGCTTGTATCCCCGGTCGGCGGCCTTGGCCATGACCGCGGTGAAGTTGGTCGTCTTGCCCGACTGCACGTAGCCGACGACCAGTCCCTGGGTGGAGAACTTCTTCTCCTTCGGGTGACTCAGCAGCGAGACGATCCGAGTCGAAGCGGTGTCGAGACTGCCGATCGAGGACGAGGACCAGGCGGCCTTCTCAAGCTGGCGGACGATCGCCGGCCAGCACTTGTCCTTCGGGGACGGACCGGTGTACCAGGTGTCGCGGTTGCCCAGGACGACGGAGTGGGGTTCCTCGAGTTCCTTGATCTGGATGGTCTGCTGCTCGTGCTGCTCCCTGATCTGCTGGATGACGGCCTGGTCGACCCGCATGAGTTCGAGCCTCTTGATCGCCTCGGCGGGGGTGAAGGCGTCGAGGAGAGCCCTGAACGTGTCGTATATGTCTGCGAACTCGTCACTCATGGGGCCTCCCGACGGCAGGGCTCAGCGAATATAGGCATGCGGGCGCCAAGTCGACCCTCGCTCGGCGCGGGCATCGCTACGGAACCGATTCGGGCCGTGACTCTGTTCGGCCGGCGAGGGTCAAGATATGACTAAGGCACGACAATTATCTCCCCTGGGGGCGGGAAGCCGACGCGAGACGGACGGAGTGTCGCCGGGTTCATCGGATCACTGTGTCATCTGGCGGGACGCTCGCCTCCGGGCGCCCGACAGCCTTCCGGCCATGGCCGTATCTGCGGATAATGCGCATTCGGGCACCTCGGCTGCGGCCCTGGGTGGTTTTTCGGACTGGATACCCCGTCGTAGGCTTCAGTGGACTGATTTTCAACGCAGACTCATCAGATCGCTGGTTGGGAGTTTTTGTCGGTGGGCCGACTCGTGCCTCTGGCCTGTCTGAATAGTGAAACCCATCTTGTAGCTCCTTGCGCACAAATGCCGGTCCCGAGTGAAGGAAACAGGTCGTGGGAGCTGTCCCCTCATGCCGGAGACGGCCGTTGCTCTTCAGCAAGGCGCTGATCGTCCTGGCGCTGTTGGACACGGATGGGCGGGGGACGAGTCGGCTTCCTCGGTCGCTGTCTCCGGGTTGCGTCCACGGAGGCGTCGTCCAAGCCCCCTGAGAATTCAGAGGAGGATGCGGTGATCGCTTCCTGCAGAGTTCTCTACCCTGCTCGGCAGCGCGCCGAATCCCCAGAGGCTGGGTGAGACTGTTCTCGCTCCCTCAGGGAGAAGCCGACCTGCTCTATCCGTTACCCGAGACCGTCACTCGAACAGGATCCGGAACACGCCTACCCGATCGACGGGCAGCTTCGGCTGAACCGGCACTTGGAGAGACTCCGGCAGAATGGGCGACACGCTATCTCTGATCACGAGGGCCGTTACCTTTCCCCGCCCGCATCGCCGAGGCACAGACAGTCGTCATGAGGGGGAGGGCATGATCCAGCGGTTCGCACTCGCGAGGTCAGCCCCGCTCCTCCAGCCCTTCCGGAGAAACGCCGGCCGTGATAGGAGTCACTCTCACCGTACTCGAGGTGATCGCCGCCTGGCGACTGTGCGGTATGGCTGGCTACCGCACCGCACCGCACAGTCGCCAGTCAGGTGTTCGGCGCCGACCTGCCCACGGTGACGGTCGGCGCCGAGCCCAGAGTCGGTGGAGCGTATCGATGACAGGCCGGAGTCATCGGCAAGCACACCGCGGTAGATCTCAAGGTCGGGGCGCTGCTCGCGCCCTCCGAGTTCACTGACGGACTGGTCCTGACTCCGGCCAACTCATCGTGCCAATATGGTCAACCGGAACTGACTGGCTGCTTGGGGACCGCGCCCCGGGGACAGGCTGATTGCGGGGTGTCGAAAACCCGCAACTGAACTCGGAGCTCTTCTGCGCGTCCGAAGGCTCCGATGAGGGATCACGTCCAGTACGGCTTTGCTTGACGAGCCCACTCCCCGATCATGGAGCCGTTGATGTCGCTGAAGGTGAGCGGGATACCAGCCAAGGGCCACTCAGTTACGAAGTGGAAGTCCTCCTCCGGAGGAAGAGGCCACAACCAGAGTCCGTAGCGGGCCCGCTCGAACTCGTCGTCATCGGTCGTGGCGATCGAGCTGTTCTCGTACTTCATCAGGTAAGGACTCTGGGGCGGTTCGTCGTCGTCCCAATGCCTCTCATCGAGAGTGGTGGCCTTACGTCCGTTGCTGAGGCTGACGCCGAAGCGTATGGCTTGTGCGAGGTCTTGCTCATCTATCCAATCGCGGGACTGAGGGCCGTCACTCAGTGCTTCGCTGAGCTTGTCCCACTTGCGCTCCTTCATCCCCATGCGACGGGCGACGGCTTCCACCTCGAAGAGACATCCGTCAGGGTGAGCCACGATCTCCTTGAGCACGACTGCCACATGGTGACTTGTTGCGATCAGCTTACCGATCGGGATGACGACTCCCTGGACGTCGTCCGAAGGGCCCCGCCATGCAGCGCGATCGAACTCCTGTTGCTGCGCCCGAGACTGGCCGACATCGAAGAATCCCACCTGGGTTCCCCTCTCGGATCGACGAAGCGGATGATGATCTTGAAAGGACATCAACGCCTCGTATAGACATCAAACGGTATCGAGGGACAAAGTACTCGATAGGTATGACATGTCTTCAACCCGCGCGGCACTGGTCTCCCGTTGGGGCCGTCCTCTCGCCTGAGGGCTCGGGTGCCGTGGTGATGATCCCCGCCGATCGAGGACGTGTGAGATCTGCTAGGTCGTGCGTGGGGTGGTGTGGTCCGCCGTATGCCACTGCATTGAGTCGCGTGGAAGCGGGCAGGGGGGGGCAAGATCGGAAATGCTCTCCGGGCCTTCGGCCGGCTGCAAATGGGTGATCCGCTTCCAAAGTGTCAGTAGGAGGGTGCATGATTCGGCGCACAGGAAAGTCCGAGGTCGCCCCGAGCGCCCCCTTGATCCATGAAGAGGTGTAGATGTGCTTGAGTAGTGATCGTGTGAGTCGAGGGTCGTCTCCTGTCTGCAAATAGAACGCTTGTTCTATTTGCAGACAGGTTGGATCGGTGGACTTTCAAGATCCAATTCCAGTGCCGTCGGATGGCGTCTGATTACTCACCATGTTGTCCTGTCTAGACTCGTATGGGGTTATTGCTGATCACTTATAGCGGTGACAAGTCCGCTGAGCACGGCAAGCAACCCACGAATGATCGTCCCCCACGTCCCTTGAGTCGGGAGGCACTCGCCTCCCCGGCTTCGGGCGAGCCCCCACCTGTGAATGGTCCACGATGCAGATCTCTGACGACCGACTGAAGACGGTTCTTCGAAGCTGGCGCGAGTCGCTGATCGACCTCAGCGGTAAGAACCGTCTTCTCAACTTCAGGCACACCCAGTCGGCCACGTTGGAGATCGTCTCGCCGGACGCGACGCGTCTGCTGGCCGGGATCGCGAAGGGCCTCCGCTTCGCGGAGATCGATGACGTCGCCGAGGGCGAAGACGAGGGAGCCGCCGAGGCGACACCTTCCGTTGCAGCGCGTGAAGGTGAGATCGTCACTCAGAAGGCCACTCAGAAGACGCTCGAGAGCGCCCTTCGCAAACTGTTCCGCGACTCGAACCAGATCTTCGCGGACACCGGTCTGTGGGTGCTTCAGTTGGGTGTCGGCTTCCTCGACTGGAGCGAGGAGCGTGGTTCGACGACCTTCTCTGCGCCGCTTCTTCTCGTTCCGGTCGTTCTGGAGCGCAGGATCGACGGATTCCGTCTGCTGGCCGCAGAGGAAGAGGACGCGACACCGAACCCCGCGCTCGCCGTCAAGATGGAGCAACTCGGGATCGAGTGGCCCACGCCGGAGCAGATGGAGGACCTCTCCTCCGCTCTGGCGTCCGTGCGACGGGCCGTCTCGGGACAGAACTCGTGGAAGGTCAGCGATCGGGCCGTGCTGGCGACGTTCCAGTCGCACAAGGAGGCCATGTACCGCGATCTCCTGGACAACGAGGCGCGGCTTCTGGAAAACCCCCTCGTCCACGCCATCGGCCTCGGCCCTCAAGCGAGTATCGGCCTCACCGAGCTCGACTTCGATCCGGTGCGTCTCGAAGAGCTGGACGACGTCCAAGCGCCGGAGGACACGCCGCTGGTGCTCGACGCTGACTCCTCGCAGCGCCAGTGCTTGGCCGCTGCCCTCCAGGGACGCACCTTCGTGATGGACGGGCCTCCCGGTACGGGGAAGAGTCAGACCATCGCGAACATGATCGCAGGTCTCCTGCACGCCGGTCGTACGGTGTTGTTCGTCAGTGAGAAGGCCGCTGCCCTCGATGTGGTCCGCAACCGTTTGGAGCACATCGGGCTTGGATCGTTCCTGATGCCGCTTCACTCGCACAACACGAGTCGCAAGCACGTGGCTCAGGAACTCGGCCGTGCCCTCACGGAGAGGCCTCGGGCACGTACGGTGACGCCGGCGCGCGAACGCGTGCGCCGGCTGAGGGGGGAACTGTCCGGATACGCGGAAGCCATGAACGAGATCCGGATACCGCTGGATCGTTCGTTGTTCGACGTCGTCGGTCGACTCGCCGAGCTCGAAGACGAGGCGTCTTTGGCACCCGATGCCCGATACCGGGCTGGGGACCTCTCTGCCCAGCGGCTCCATGACATCCTCGCGGCGGCCGATGCCGTTTCCCGCGCCTGGAGGCCTGCCCTCGAAGGTGATTCGTTCCTCTGGGCGGGGCTGGAGAAGAACGAGTCTCCGCGTCCATACCTGGAGCGGGTGACGGAAGAGCTGGAACTGCTCCACCGGGCTCTTCAGCGCCACGAGGAACTGACCGCGGCCCTGGGGCTGGGTGATCTCCCCAGTGTCGAGACACTGATCAAGCTGTTGGATCTGACGGCCACCCGTCCTGCCGTCCCCTCCGACTGGGTGAGCGTCGACGACCTCACCCCCCTCCTCGGCGCGCTCTCCGATTTCGAGACCAGGAGGAGTCGCCTCATCGCGGTGGAGGAATCCGTCGAAGAGGAAGTCGGGCCGGCATGGAGAGAACTCCCTCACAGCCTGAGCACGATCACGCCTGATGCTGATGCGACGTTGGCGGCACTGTCGGTTCCAGGCATCGATGTGGCCTCCCTCACCGCCGGACAGGCCCGCACCATCGCGGAGAGCTTCACGGGGACCGCCGCGATGCTGCGTAGCCATCACGCCTCCCTCGCCGACGTCGCCGGCCTGTATGGCGTAGCCGAGCCGAACGACTTCGATGCGGCCGCCGACCTGTGCGAGATCGTCGAGTTCTCGACCAAGGACCCGAAGCCTGAAGCCGACTGGCTGGAGTCGCAGTCCCTCCAGGCCGCGCGCTTCGCGGCCGGGGAACTGGAGACGGCGCTCACCCGACTCGACCAGGCGCGTACGAAGGCGTCCGACTTGTTCAGCGAGAAGGTCAGGACCTTCGCTGATCTACGGGATCTCGCTCGGCGCTTCGCCGAGGAGCATCACGGCATGGCGAAGCTCTCCGGTGCTTACCGGCGGGACAAGAAAGCTCTGGCAGAACTCACGGTGGACGGCAGATGGCGCAAGGCCGCCGCTGCGCGTCTCCCCGAGGCGGTCGCGTGGCGTGAGGCCGATGAGCGTTTCCAGGCCGTCGAACGGGAGCACGCGGAGAAGCTCGGTGGCTACTGGGCAGGCGAGAAAACCGATTTCGAAGCCGTCCGCCGCGCTCTCCAGTCCGCCGAACGGATCAGTAAGCTGGCCGGAGCCGCACGGAGTCGTAAGCTTCTGGCCGACCAGGTCGCAGTGGGCGGCACGCCCAATGCCACTGCGTACGAGGCCGTCGTATCCGTTCGAGAGGACCTGGCCGCCTGGCGTAACGGCCTCGTTCCCGCACCTCGGTCGGGGGGCCGCCCCGCACTGGCACGGACCACGTTCACCGAAGCAGCCGAGTGGTACGAGGCCCACCTGCCCGTGCTGCGAGCCGCGGCCGAGCTCGTCCAGACCGTGGACGCGGTGTCGCGGAACGCTCCGTTGACGGTCGCAACGGCACGCGGTGTCATCACTGCGGTCGGTGAGGCTCGGAGGGAGCGGGCGGCGTTCGACGTGCACCGGGTGTCCGACGAAGCGTTGCTGGGAGGCCTCTACCGGGAGGAGCACACGGATCGGCAGGAGATCGACGCCGCCGTCGGATGGGTCAGAGGGGTGCATGAGGTCCTCGGCGTCCGCGTGCCGCCTCATGCCGCCGAGTTGCTTCTCGAAGCGGAGCCGGATCCCGACCTCGCCGTCCGGCACAAGCTGTGGCGAGAGGCGACGGAAGGCCTGGTCCGGCTCTGGGGAGAGGCTGATCGGCATGAACTGCGCGCCACGCTGACCGGGTCGTTCGCCGAGGCCGAAGAGCTGATCGCTCGGATGAGGGCGGACAACGGCGGGCCCGAAGAATGGCGTGCGTTCAAGCACGCGCACGAAGCCCTGCAGGAGCACAGCCTGAGCGATCTGATCGATCGTGCGGTTTCCCGGGGCGTCCCCGCCGAGCGATTCGGTCGGGTCGTCGAGAGGTCCGTCCTGCAGGCGTGGGTCGAGCATCACCTCGCCGATGACTCCCGTCTGGCCACCGTCAGGGCCGTCCAACGGGATGCGCTCGTGGAAGAGTTCCGCAGGCTGGACAAGGAGCTCATCGACAGCGCATACGCACAGGTGATCGACGCGTGCAACGCCCGGCGCCCGAACAGCACGATCGGCCCGGCGGCCGTCATCCGCCGCGAGGCGGAGAAGAAGACCCGGCACATGCCGGTGCGGACGCTCCTCTCCCAGGCGGCGGAGACGGTTCACCGGATCAAGCCGTGCTTCATGATGAGCCCTCTCACGGTGAGTCAGTTCCTACCGCCCGACTTCCGGTTCGACGTGGTCATCTCCGATGAGGCGTCCCAGGTCCTCCCTCATGATGCGATCAACTGCATCTATCGAGGTCGATCGCTCATCGTCGCAGGTGATCAGAAGCAGATGCCGCCCACCAACTTCTTCGGCAGCTCGGAATCGGAGAACGGTGAGTACGACGAGGAGACCCCGGACTCCTTCGAGTCGCTGCTGGACCTGTGCAAAGCCAGCGGTGTGATCCGGAGTCTGCCGCTGCGTTGGCACTACCGGAGCCGGCACGAAGACCTGATCGCCTTCAGCAACCGCGAGTTCTACGAGAGCGAGTTGGTCACCTTCCCAGGCGTCTTCGAACGGGGACCCGACATCGGTGTCGCCTTCGAGAAGGTGCCGGGTGTCTACGGCCGGGGAAGGAGCCGGAACAACCCGATCGAGGCGCGACGGGTCGCCGAGAGGGTCATGGAGCACTTCACGCACCGGCCCGACAGGAGCCTGGGAGTGGTCGCGCTCTCGGAGGCCCAGGCCCGCTGCATCGACGAGGCGATCGAGGAAGCCCGCCGTACGCGGCCGGATCTGGACCGCTTCTTCGGAGAAGACCGACTCGACGGCTTCTTCGTGAAGAATCTGGAGACCGTCCAGGGCGACGAGCGAGACGTGATCATCATCTCGATCGGATACGGGCGGGACGAACACGGCAAGCTCAGCATGAACTTCGGTCCGCTCAACAAGAAGGACGGCTGGCGACGTCTCAACGTCGCCGTCACCCGTGCCAGGTACAAGGTCGAGGTGATCTCTTCCATCATCGGCGGAGACATCTCGGACAGCGACAACGTCAGCCGTCAGCATTTGAAGCGTTACCTGGAATACGCGGAACAGGGGCCTGCAATCCTCGCTCAGCACCTGGTTGCGAGGGAAGGGCGCCCAGAGAGCGCTTTCGAGGAATCGGTCGCCGCCGTCATCCAGGGGTGGGGGTACGAGGTCGTTCCTCAGGTGGGGGTCGCCGGCTACCGGATCGATCTGGGCGTGCGCCACCCCGAACAGCCTGGCCGTTACGCCGTCGGCATCGAGTGCGACGGTCCGATGTATCACTCGTCTCCGGTGACCCGTGATCGTGATCGCCTGCGCGACCAAGTCCTCCGTGGTCTGGGCTGGGAACTGCATCGTGTCTGGGGCGCCGACTGGTATCGGAACCGAACCGAGGCCGAGCAGCGTCTCCGTGCGGCGATCGAGACCGCCGTGGAGAAGCGCCGTACCGCAGTGGCGGAACCTGCGCCACAGCCTGAAGCCGGAGTCCCGGAAGAGGAAACCGTTCCGGTCGCCGCGGAATCCGGATCACCCCGGGTCCGGATGGAGACCGTGGACGACGAAGTCGACCGCAGTTGGTCGGCCCCGTACCGCACCGCGCGTGTGCGACTGATCACCGGCCTTCTCCCCGACATGCACCTTCCGGAGGCGCAATCGCAGATCCGGAGCCTGTTCTCCCAGATCCTGGAGGTGGAATCGCCGATCCACCGTGATCAGTTGTTCCAACGAGCGCGTGACGCATGGGGTGTCAGGCGGTTGGGGGAACGCATCCAGAACAATCTGGATGAGGTGCTGCGCAAGATGAAGAGCCGCCGAGAGGTCGAGGTGGACGGCCTGTTCGTATCTCTGGCCGGTGCCGAGGTCATCGCCCGCTCTCCGGGCGACGGGATCGAACGGAAGATCGCACACATCGCCCCTTCGGAACGTGAGGCGGCTCTCCTCTCGATCATCCGGGAGTCCCCTGGAATCTGCGAGAGTGACCTGATCACTGAAGTCTCCCGGTTCTTCGGTTGGAGGCGCAGCGGTGCGGAGATCACCTCTACCCTCACGCGGGACATCCGCCGATTGGGTAAGCGGGGACGGATCTCCACCGATCCAGGGCGGATCGTCCTGACTGACGAATGACGGAAAGCGTGCGGATCGGTACACGAGTGACGCCGGAGGAGGCCGCCTCCCTCCCGGCGTCACTCGCCCGTCACCTGGATGGGGACGAGCAGTTGCTCGGGCTCTTCAGTACCCGCTTACTGAAGCCCGCGCTGAGTCACATCGCCGTCAGCGACCGTCGAGTCTTCGGAGTGGACAGATCATCGATGGGCTCCGGCGGTCCCACGATGGCTCTCACGGCGTCCGACATCGCGGCCTGCGACGTGCGGAAGGGCGGTTTCGGCCGTCCCAACGTCCTGTCCGTACGACTGCGTGACGGCTCCACGGTCGACTTGGGTGACATCCCGCCCGGTGACAACGCGGTGCTCCGCCGGATGATCCGTGATGTCTCCGCTCGGGCGGCGCCGACACGGACACGGAGGTTCAACTCTCCACCCGGGTGGCCTCCGGTTCCGGCTGATTGGACCCCTCCGCCGGGATGGGAACCCGATCCGGCGTGGCCACCCCCGCCTCCGGACTGGGAGTTCTGGACCGAGACGGTGTCGACCGTGCCGGTGTCGTCCCCGGTCGCCGTCACGGCGACCGCTGAGATGGAGGAGACGGCTGTCACGGCGAGAGGGCCGGGAGTAGAGGTTAAGGTGCCGGCCGTCCCGTCCGATATCCCGCTTAGGGCCGGATCCTTCTCGGAGGGAGTGGATCCGAACTCGCTCTGCCCATCTTTTACTTTAAGTTCCATTACGTTGCAGAGCGTAAGTATTGGAGAATCAACTATGTCCACTTGGCGTGAACAGGTCCCGACGAGCGGCTCCGTCGAGCTCCCACCAGACCCCCGCGCTCTCGAAGGGCTCGGCCGCAACCACTCGTTGGAGACCGCTGTCGCAGACCTCGTGGACAACTCCATCGACGCCGGTGCGAGCCAGGTGCTGATCCGCTTCGTGCGGGTGGAAGGTCGTCTCCGTGCACTGTATGTGGTGGACAACGGCCACGGCATACCGGCGTCGAAGATCGACTCTGCGATGACGGTCGGCGGCCGTCGTGAATACGGCACCGGAGACCTCGGCAAGTTCGGTCTCGGTCTGAAGGCGGCCTCGTTCAGCCAGGCACGCAGCCTGACCGTCATCTCGAAGGCTTTGGGATCCTCCGCCGTCGGCCGACGCTGGCTCCTCGATGAGAACCGCAAGGGTTTCCACTGCGACACCGTGCCCACGGACTTCGCAGAGGACGAGTTCTCGCGGGATTGGGGAGTCGAAGAGACCTCCACCGGGACGGTGATCCGCTGGGACGGTGTCACAGGGTTTCCCGCCACGGACGACCAGAGCCGGGTGGAGCGTTTCATCTCCCACACGATCGGTTTGCTGCGCAGCCACCTCGGTCTGGTCTTCCACCGCATCCTCGAAGCAGGAAAAGCGGAGATCTCGATCGATGTGGAGGACGTAGAGGCCGATGGACCCGGGCCTCGGATCCCCGTGGAAGCCCTCAATCCCTTCGGATACACCCGATCGGGACGCACGGGCTACCCGAAGGAGCTCCGGGCTCGGTCGGGCGACGTCGAGCTCGCTTTCAAGTGCTACATCTGGACTCCCCGTTCCAATCTGCCGCAGTTCAAACTGCCGGAAGGTCCGGAGAAGCGGCAGGGCATCTACTTCTACCGCCGTGACCGCCTGCTTCAGGCCGGCGGAGGTTGGCACGGTGTACACCAGACCGACCGACGGCTGCAGCTCGCCCGTGTGGCAGTCGAGATCGATGACGACATCGTCGGCCTCTTCACCATGAACCCGGAGAAGTCACGGGTCAACGTCGGTCCTCAGTTCACCCGGTTGGCCGAGCAAGCCATAGCGGAAGACGGCACGACCTTCGCCGACTACCTCAAGGCCGCCGAACAGGTCTTCAGGGAGTCACGCAAGCGCAGCAACGAGCGTCGGAAGATGGCTCCGCTCGGCAAGGGCATCGCTCCGGAGCTGCGCAAGGCCATCGAGCGTGAGATCCCGTTCGCTGAGGACGAGGACCCCATCGACATCCGGTGGAAGCGTTTCCCCGACGCCAGCTTCTTCGAGGTGGACCGGGAGCGGCGCACCCTGTGGCTGAACGAGAGATACCGTCCCGACACGAAGGGGGAGCGGCGCAGCGTGAACGACGCGCCGTTGCTCAAAGCGCTGCTGTACCTCGTGGTCGAAGACTTGTTCCGAGGCGAGTACCACGGCGTCCGGGACAAGGACAACATCGAGCTCTACCAGGAGATCCTGACGGCCGCAGCGAGAAGTGAGCAGGCATGACGAATCCCGACCGTCATCTCAGCGCAGACAGTTTCGAGGAGTTCGTACGGCAAGCCGTCCCGATCGAGCACCCCATTCCAGGCGATCCTCGCCTGACCTTGTTCATCGACCCGAAACGGCAGGAGATCGGCCTCCGCATGCAGGCCGCGCCCGACACGACCGCGTCGGAGACCCGGCTGGAGCATGTACGGCTCCGCTCCGTCCAGCGGAAGGCGGGACGGAGCCTGGAGGTCGTGGTCACCGACCCTCGGTTGTTCGCCGAGGCGTACCCCGTGTTGTGCGCGGTAGCCGATCGGGTGCAGCTGCAGGGCCTCACCCTCGGCATCGCGCTCGACGACACGCTCCGTATCCTCGGACGGCTGCTCGAGCGGGTGGAGACGCTCTCGGTTGAGAAAGAACTGGGTCTCTTCGGGGAGATCCTGCTGTTCCTCGGGCTGAGCCGTCAGCTGGGCCCGGCAGAGGCTCTGGAAGCATGGCGAGGTCCCGGACGGGAGGAACACGATTTCGGCGTCGAGGGATACGACATCGAGGTCAAAACCACGGCTGCAGAGCGCCGTTCCCACTGGATCGGCTCCCTGACCCAGCTCCTCCCCAACCGGGATCGAACGCTCTGGCTCGTCTCTCATCAGTTGACCAGGGCAGAAGCCTCTGACGGGAGCACCTTGCCCGCACTCGTGGAGATCGCACGGCATCGTGTCGGAGATCTGCGGCCCGTCTTGAACCGGAAGCTCCACGCCGCGGGCTGGCACGATCACTACGCGGATACGTGTCGTACGCGGTGGCGGCGTCGCACGCGTTCCATGGCGTTCGCCGTCGTCGATGACTTCCCCTGCCTGACCCCTCCGAAACTGCAAGGTGTTTCTCTCACCCGCATTCCGGACGTCCGCTACCGAATCGACTTGACCGATCAACCCGTCGGTGAGGTCGTACCCGATTTCCTGGTCGAAGCCCTGAAGCACGGAGTGACCGAATGACTGAAACCTTCCGCAAGGCGTATCGGGGTGCACTCGATATGTTGAAGACCGCCGGACTCGAGCGAGGCTTGCACGATGCAGCGGCCTTCATCTGCAACGACCCCTCCGTCACTTGTGACGACGCCGCGCTTCGGACTTATCTGTCGGATGCCCATCCAGACGACGTTCTGAGCAAGGAACTTCATCTCCGACTGGCCACATGGGACAACGCGGCGGAAACAGAGCCGTGGACGATGGGTACGAAGGCCAACAGCGAGGAGCGCCGCGCGGAAGTCATGCGGCGGCTGAAGGTCGACGATCAGACCGCTGCTCTGTTCCGTGAGCGATTCCCCATCGCCGGCGTCGAAGAGCCCATCACGATCGCCGATCAGTGGGAGCCGTGGTACACCGACACCGTCCGTCAAGAACGCAATTTCTACTGGGATCACTACAGTCGTTTCCTGAACGAGAAGCGTGGCTGGGCGCCCGAAGCGGTCGCGGCTCTCGACGTCGCGACGGATCGGGTGGTCGAACGGCTGTCGGATCCGACGCGGGAAGACGCCTACCAGGCCAAGGGTCTCGTCGTCGGGTACGTTCAGAGCGGGAAGACCGCCAACTTCACCGGTGTCCTCGCCAAGGCCATCGATGCCGGCTACCGTCTGGTCATCGTCCTGACCGGCACGACGGACCTTTTGCGCGCTCAAACACAGCGTCGTCTCGACATGGAGCTCGTGGGCCGGGAGAATCTCCTCCGCGGCATCGACCTCACTGATAGTGAAGCCGCCGAATCGGTGGACTATCTGGACAGTCCGGACTGGATCGAAGAGAGGTTCGTGCAGCACGGTGCGCGTCCCTCTGATGCGGGCTTCCCCGACATCCACCGGCTCACCACTCACCGCTTCGACTACAAGAGTCTCCGGCAGGGAATCGCTGCACTCGACTTCGAAAAGCGAGAGCGTAACAGGTCGTTCTTCCATCCTGAGAATCTTTTCTTCAGTGACGCCCGTCTTCTCGTGGTGAAGAAGAACGCCACAGTTCTCGGCAAGTTGGCGAAGGACCTCAACAAGATCACTGCACGCCTGGGTGAGATCCCCACGTTGATCGTGGACGATGAGTCGGATCAGGCTTCGATCAACACCAGCAATCCGAAGAAATGGAAGGAAGATCAGGTCGAGCGGACCGCCATCAATCGATTGATCTCACAGCTTCTCGTGATGCTGCCGCGTGCGCAGTACGTCGGATACACGGCGACTCCGTTCGCGAACGTCTTCATCGACCCGAGTGATGCCGAGGACATCTTCCCCAAGGACTTCCTGATCTCCCTAAGTCGAACGCCCGGGTACATGGGGGCTTCGGACTTCCATGACCTCGACTCCGATTTAGAGCCGTCGCAGCGCACGGTCGCAAACTCGAAAGAGAAGGCCCATGTCCGTATCCTCGATGAGGGTGGCGACGAGGGCGACGGTGAACTCATCGAAGCGATGGACGCCTACGTCCTCGCCGGCGCGGTCAAGGTGTATCGCGAGCGTCAAGGGCTTCCTCCGTACATGCATCACACGATGCTGATCCACGAAGCGATGAAGAAGAACGTACATCGCGATCAGGCGGAGAAGGTCCAGGACCTGTGGAAAACGCAAGGTTATTTCTCGACAGCCTCGCACGAGCGTCTCCGTGCCCTTTATGAAAAGGATGTCCTTCCGGTTTCTCAAGCCATCGGATCGGATCTGCCGATTCCGGCGACCTTCGATGATCTGGTCCCTCACCTCGGTGAGGCCGTCTCCCGGATCGGTCGCATGGGCAACCCCGTCATCGTGGTCAACAGCGACAAGGACATCGAGCAGGAGGAGCTCGACTTCGATCGGAACAAGGTCTGGAGGATCCTGATCGGTGGGAACAAGCTCGCGCGGGGATTCACCGTCGAAGGGCTCACGGTCTCCTACTACCGTAGGCTGACCAAGCAGGCGGACACCCTCATGCAGATGGGCCGGTGGTTCGGCTACCGTAAGGGCTTCAAGGACCTCGTCCGTCTCTACATAACACGTGAACTCTATGAGGCGTTCGAGGCGATCGTCCTCGATGAGGAGCACTTCCGGTCGGAACTCCGACGTTATGCGGAGCTGGTAGAAGGCCGTCCCCAGGTGACTCCCAAGCAGATACCCCCTCTGGTGGCCCAGCACCTTCCCTGGCTCAAGCCCACCACGGCCAACAAGATGTACAACGCCGTCTTGACGGAACGTTGCTCGCCTGGAGTCGGCATCGAGCCGACGGGTCACCCTGACAAGCCTGAACTCATCCATGCCAACACGATGTCCTTCTTGCCGATCCTCCAGGCCGCGCAGGAGAAGGTTGAATTCCGGACGACCACAGGTACGAAGTTCCCCGCCTTCGTGGGTACGGTGGATCACCCCGCGTTGCTCGATGTCCTGGAATCACTTAAGTGGGTGAACCCCGAGCACTTCGAACCGGATCTCGCGTGGCTGCGGAAGCTCCGCCCCGACCAGATCGAAGACTGGATGGTCATCCTGCCTCAGCACATCCGTGCCAAGGAGGCACACGGGCGCCTCGTCGGCAACGGGCCGTTCAGTCTGCACATGCGTAAACGGCGTCGTGGGCCTTACTTCGGAGCCATCAGCACGCCACGTCACCGAACGCCGGCAAAGCGAATCGCAGGGGTCGAAGGATCGATCGGTGACCCTGCCGCGGATGCGCTGGCTCGCGATAGACGGGGTGCGATCCTCCTTTACCCACTGATCGAGGAGGACCTGAAGAACCCCGAGTCAGTCGAAGAGATCGAACCCGGCAACGTAGTCATGGCGTTCCACCTGGTCGCTCCCAAGGGCTCTCAAGGGACCAACCGTCGACTCCTGACGTTCACGACCAAGGACAGCAGCAAGGGCGATGCAGTGATCATCGATCTGCTTCAAAAGTGATCCTGCAGGTTCTGCGAACGGGGTCCCGACGACTCCGTATGACTTCACAGGACCGATCATCGTCAGCCGGCGGCACCGCCTCCATCTGGTGCATACCTTCTGATGTGCTGGTGGAGCACTGTCGTGAGGCGGTGGGTCGGTGAATCCGAGGTGAAAAGTCCGGCGCTGCTTGACCCGAATGATCAGGGTCAAGCAGCGATCCGGATCGCTTCAGGCTGCCGTCTCCACCTTCTCGTGCCTCTGCCCTCGCGGTCATGCCGGTCGGACCTGCATCGACCCCTCCGATGACGGCTGCTGGGCCCGGAGGAACTCGGCGAGTGTCGCGATGCGTCGGAGCGGGGCCAGATCCGGGGGCGGGACGGGGTCGGGGCCGGTCAGGACGGTGACGGCGTGCCGGATGGAAGTGTGCAGGGGTGAGTCCTGGATCACCTCGTCGTGGAGGATCTCCCCGGCCCGTTCGACCGTCACCCGGTGGTGGTTGCGCTCCAGCTGCCAGCCGCCGGTGGCGGTCACCGGGTCCAGATGGGCGGTGAACCGGGTCCGTCCGGCGTGCACGGTGACGTGCCGGTGGCGGTTGTCGGCGGAGCGCAGGCCGCGCTGCCAGAGGCCGGGCCGGTCCAGCCCGGTGCGCGGGGTACTGCCGAGCACGACGGTGGGGCTGGTGATGCTCGACGTCAGCTCGATCCGCAGGTGTGCGCCTCCGGCGGCGACGCCGGCGCGCTCGGTGAGCGCGGACAGGAACAGACGGTCGTCGTAGGTGGCCCACAGCTCCATCTGCTGCGGGGGCGTGGCGAGATAGGAGGCCAGGGCGTCGTCCGGCAGAAGGCGGCGCAGGACCGCGAGCATGTGCAGCCACTCGTAGCCGAGGACGCCGTAGAAGCGGTCCACGAACCGCCCTTCGGCGATGTCGGCGGTGCGGTCCTTGCTGAAGACGATGCCGATGTGGTCGATCGGGGCGTCGGGCTCGAAGCCGGCGATGAGACCGGTCAGGACGTCCAGGACGCGGGCGTGCCGGTACTGGTCGGTGACCACGACCCTGGCGTTGCGGTGGCTGGAGAGCAGAGCCGCGAAAGCGTCGATCTCGTGGCCCTGGCAGGCGGGCTTCTCCAGCAGGACGCGGGCGTCGGGAGCCTGGCTGAGGACGGAGCGCAGGACCGGGAGGTGGTCGGCGGTGGGGCAGCAGACCGACCACAGGCCGATGCCGGAGGCGACCGCGGCGGGCAGTTCGGCCACGCCGTGGGGGAAGCTCCGGTAGGCCCTCGGCAGGTCCTGGTGCTTGGGGTCGAGGACGGTCAGCGCGGCGCCTTCCGCGGTGAGGATCTCGGCGTGCAGCCGCCCGGCGGCGCCGTAGCCGACCACGCAGGCCGAGACTCCGGCGAGCGGCCGGGCCGCGGCCGGTCGCGGAGCCTGGGTGGTGGCGAGGTAGGTGTCGTAGTAGGCGTCGTACAGCCCGGCTTCGCGGATGATCCGGTCGACGAGGCCGGTGTGGACGCCGGGCGGCAGCCGGTCGGCCTGCTCGCACAGCGCGACGGCGGCGATCAGCGTTCCGGCCCGGTAGGCGTCGTACCCCTGGTTGGGGATGGCGTCGGCCTCGAAGAGGTTGAGGGAGCGGCCGTCTCCCAGGAGGGTCACCCGGTTCCCGGAGTCCAGCCGGTAACGGCGTCCGACGCCGGGGATCTCCTCGGTCCGGTGCCGCGGGTCGGCGAGGAGACTGAAGTCCCGGGTGGCGAACGGCGCGAGGAAGGCGCCGTCGGGCAGCAGTCTCAGGTCGTCCGCGCCGAGGGCGTCCTCGCCCGTGGTGCCGACGACGAGGAACGGCCGGGCCGCGCGCAGGGCCTCGGCGACGGTCCGGTGGGTACGGTGGCCGGTCTCGGCGGCGGCGATGAGCGCGAGCGGGTCGGAGTCGACGACGTGGACCTGGCAGCCCTGCGCCAGCAGCGCCCGGGCCAGGCGGGAGCCGAGCGTGCCGTAGCCGATCACGAGCACCGGCCGTCCCGTCACCTTGACGGCGGGCAGGAGCTCCCGCAGCCGGCGCAGACAGGAGTCGGCGATCTCCGGGTAGCCGAGGCCGGTCTTCAGCTCGGACCGGGCCAGGTTGAACACCGGGACGTCCACCTCGGCCGACGCGATCCTCTTGAGACCGGAGACGGTCAGCTCCAGCGCGGCGTCGATCCGCCGGGGCGCGTCGGCGCGGCCGTACCCCTGGGCGAGGAGACCGCCGTCGTCGATGACCAGCACACGGCGGCCCGCGGCGTGGGCGGCGTCGATGAAGGCGTCCACCTCGGTCAGAGCGCGGGCCAGCTCGTCGGCGTGGATGTCGGGCGCGTTGACGGCGGTGTTGTCGAGCACCCCGCTGGCGCACCCGCGGTCGAGCAGGGTGGCGTGGACACGGTCGCGGTTACGGGTGCGGTCGCCCTTGGCCAGCGCGTGGATCCACCCGGCGGGCACCCCGGCCCGTTCCAGCGCCAGGAGGAAGCCGAGGGTGTTCTCGACGTAGTGGTCGCGGAAGATCACCGCCCAACCCGCCAGCGTCGGGGAAGGCACGGCGTAACGGGCGAGCAGGGGCATGGAGGCGACGATCTGGTCCAGTTCGGCCTGGCTGAACCGGCGGAGCCTGACGGTCAGCCGGTCCGCGAGCCGTCGGGTGGTCTCGGCTCCGTCCGGCTGGGGATCGAGGAGGATCTCCAGGTACGGCTCGGCCGGCAGGACGTGGCTCAGCGTGTCCGGTCGTTCGGATGCCGAGCGGCGCCAGCGCAGGACGATGCGGGCACGGCCGTCTTCCTGTGCGGTGATGATCAAGCCGTGCGAGTCGGAGACGGTGACCTCCAGCCCTTGGGAGGCGGCGAGGCGGGTGACCTCGGCCCTCAGGTCGGCGGGGTGGATCGGGCCGCGCAGCACCTGCCACGCCGGAGCGGATCGCGGGTGCGGGGCGATGTCCGTGGTCATGGTTCCCCTCGGTGGTCGAGCCCGTACGGCGGGCGGGTGGTCAGGTCGTCGAGGAGCGCGTCCGTCTCCGGCAGGTGGCGGAGCATGATGTCGGCGGTGCGGTGCCGCATCAGCCAGAACTCGTCGAGGTCCTCCTGGAAGAGCCCGGGCTTGAGGTAGTGCTGTTTGACGCCGTAGAGGCTGCCGAGCAGTTGCAGCAGGGCGACCCGGCCGCAGGCGCGGACGTCGGCGGCGGGCACGGCCGGGTTGGCGGCGCGGTAGGCGGCGACGAAGGCCCGGGCGGCGTCCTGCCAGTGCGGGTCACCGGTGACGGTGTTCGGGTAGAAGGCCATCCGGCCCAGGTCGTAGGAGAGCAGGAACGGCTCCGGCGGGCGGAAGTCCAGGACGGCCGAGAGCGCGTCCCCGGTGAACAGCAGGTTCACCGGGCTGTAGTCGCCGTGCAGGACCTGCGTGGTGAGTTGCCGGGGCAGGCCGGCGAGGAGTTCCGGGATCCGGGGGAGCACAGCGCGGCGTTCGGTGAGGGTGCGTTCGGCCTCGACGTCGAACGTGTCGGTGAGGCCGTCGGCGGCCCGCTTCGCGATGATCCCCAGGAGCTCGTCGACGGTCGCGGTCAGCTCTCCCGGGTCGATCGCGCGCCACTTCTCCGCCTCCGGTGAAGGCCCGGCGCCGGCGGGCAGGTCGGCGAAGAGCGCGTGGATGCGGCCCAGCGTGTGCCCGGCCTGCTCGTACTGGGCGGTGTTCAGGTCGGTGACGACCCGGCCGGGCATCCACTCCCATACCGAGACGGCGGTGGAGGTGGTGGCGTCGATGACCTGCCCGTCACGGTTGCGCAGCACCGTCGCCGCGGGGATGCCGTGCCGGCGGGCCAACTCGGACAGCTCCACGGCCTCCGCCTCCGCGCGGAGGTCGGTGCCGGACGGGTAGTTCTTGACGAACACCTCCCGGTCGGCGCAGGCGGCGCGGTAGTTGACGGTGCCCTGTCCGATGGGCAGCTGGACCAGATCCGCCGCGGCCAGGCCGTACCGGTCGGCCAGGACGGCGGCGATGCGTTCGGTGGGGTTTCCGGACACCTGACGGGTCTCCTCGCTGGATGGGGATCGTGGCCGCCGACGGCGTCCGCCGGCTGCTGCGGCCACTCCCGGTGATCGGCTCGCCACACTAGCGAGCAGCTCCTGCGACAGCCGTTCGTACGCTGCGAGGACGGCCTGCCAGCGGTGCGTGCCGTCCGCCGTACGGCGCGGCAGGCGAGCGGCCTCCGCCTCGGCCAGTGCCAGTGCGGCTCCCGGGCCGGTGCCCGGCGGGTAGAGCCACCGGGGACGGCCCGCGGTCATCTCGGCCACGGCGGGCAGGTCTGGGGCGATCACGGGTGTGCCGAAGGCGACCGCCGTACCGACCGAGCTGGGGTGCAGTACCCGCGTGAAGAACTCCCACGGCCCGTCCGTCCGGTAGGGGCAGAGCGCGGCGTCCGCGGCCCGGTACAGCGCGTGGACGTGCTCCGGAGGGACGCGTTCGAGGTGGAGATGGACATGGTCGACGCCGGTGAGCCCTGCCATGTCCTCCTCGCGGGAGGGGCCGACGACGAACAGGTGCGCGGTCCGGGTGCGGGAGGCGAAGGCGCGCACGGCGGCGGCCACGTCCTTGTAGGCGGTGAGGTTGCCCAGCATCAGCACGGAGACCGGAGCCGCCGTGATCCGCGCGGCCAGCTCACGGACCCGCGGCGGGACGGTGGACGTTCCCGCCGTCAGTCCTGCCCACCCGGCGACGGTGACCGGCGCGCGGGTCAGCGTGGCGAGGTGGCGGGCGTCGGCGCGGGTGTGGGTGATGACGGCGTCGGCCAGGTCGAGCACGCCGTACGCCGCGCGGCGGTCCGCCTCGCCCGGCGGGCCGCCGTCGATGGGGAACAGGTTGTGCACCGTCCAGACCACCCGCCATCCGGCCCGGCGGAGAGCGGCGAGCCGCGCGAGCACCGCCTCGGCCGCGACGAGGGTGCGGGCGCCGTCCGCTCCGCGGTACAGGCGCTTGAGACGGTGCAGGTTGACGACACCCGCGGGCCGGCCGTCGAGGTCCTCCAGGCGGGAGGCGAACTCCAGACGGAGCCGGGCGGGCGCATGCCGTTCCAACTCGGCGAAGTACGGGCTGGGCCAGGCCGGGTAGTCGCTGACCACCACCCACGGCCCGGTCCCCGTCACGATCCCTCCCTGGCGGCCCACCACGCGACGGCGGCCCGATAGCGGGCCAGGCACGCCTGCGGGCTGCGGTCCGCCCCGGTCCACTCCACCGCCACCTCGACCCGCCGACCGGCCGCGATGCGGCACGCGACGAGATCGGCGACGGGTTCGGAGCCGCCGAACCCCCGGCCGTCGTCGGACAGGTGCAGGACGTCGGCCCGCTCGACCACCTCGGCCAGGGCGGAGGAGACACCCGCGAGCTGCCGGGTGTCCGCCAGCAGCCTCATCCCGGGAGGGGACACGAACGCCCCCGGGACGAGCCAGCCGGGGTGGTGCGGCTCGACGAGCAGCGGAACCGCCGTGGCGGGCGGCTCGCGCCGGGCCCATCCCGCCTGGGGCGGGGTACGGGAGAGCAGGCGCAGCCATCCGGCGCCCAGCTCGGCGGCGGCTCCGGCGAGCCGCACCACCTCTCTCCCCGCCCGCAGCCGGGTCTCCGGGTCGTCGGCGAGCAGATCCGCGAGATCGGTGTCCGCGGTGACGCCGGTGATCGGCACGGTGTCGTCGGCGATCCGCCGCCACTCCCGCAGAGTGGAGAGCGGATAGGTGACCAACTGGTGTCCGCGGAGTCCTCCGCGCAGATGCACGAAGGGGATGCCTTCGGCGGCGGCCCAGTCGAGCAGGGCGGGGACGTCGAACCCGCGTACGGAGATGCTGTAGAGACCGACTTCCGCCATGTCAGACCTCCCAGGAGAAGACGACGATCGGTTCGTCCGGGCGTCCGGGCCGTCCCAGCGACTCGAAGACGCGGGGTGCGAGATCACCGGGCACCGTCCGGCACCAGGAGGCGGTCAGCTCCGCGTCGAGCCACGCGTTCAGCCAGGCCGCCGTCTCGGCGTACGCGGCCCGGTAGCGACCGGGGTCGAACGCGGCCAGCTCGTGCATCCCGACCACCGTGCATCCGCCGCGGTGGAGCTCCAGCGCCGGCAATGTGCCGCACTCCTCCGGGGTGCCGAGCAGCCCCAGCACCCCGCCCCGCCGGACCAGCCCGGCGGCCCGCTCAGGCCGACCTGCGGCATCGACGACCAGGCCCGCACCGGCGGCCCTCACCTCATCGACGCACTCCGTTCCCGGCGCCCGACCGATGGGGGCGTTCCGCCGGGATGTCAGCACCCGTACCCGGCGGACGCCCCGCCGCCGGAGCTCCAGCACGCAGCCCAGCGCGACCGGCCCGGACCCGGCCACCACCGCGTCCTCCAGGTCGACGTCATCGGGCAGCCGGGCCAGCCCCAGCGCCGCCATGAGCTGGAACCGGGCCACCGCCGCGACGTGCAGCGGTGTGCCGGGTGGGGCGGTGACCGTTCCCTCAAGCCGCGGATCGAACGGCGCGCCGTGCGGCACCGGCGCCAGGAGCCATCCGCGTCCCTGCTCGCCGCCGACCGTCATGTATCCGCTGTCCCTGGCGGGACCCCTCACCGTGGCGGCGAGGTGGCGTCGTTCCGTGCCGGGGCTGAGCACGCTGAACCTCGCGGGCGTCAGGCTGTCCGGGACCGGTACGGCGGGCAGCAGCCGGGCCCGCCCCGCGACCAGCCGGATCCGTGCTCCGTCACCGAGCATGGAGACCCTCCAGATAGGAGGGGAGCTCGGAGAAGCGCCGGATCACACCGATCGACGGGTCCAGGTCGGCGGGGCGCTCGTCGGCGATCAGGACCGACCGCATGCCGTACGCCGCCGGCGCGACGGCGTCCTTGGCCGGGGTGTCCCCGACGAACAGGATCTCTCCGGCCGGGCGACCGACCGCCTCCACCACCGCCGCGTAGAACGCCGGATGGGGCTTGCGGACGCCGAGCGTGCTCGACAGGACCAGAGCGTCGAAGCAGTCCAGGATCCCGGCCGCGTCGAGGGTGCGGCGGCGCACGCTCTCCGGGCGTCGGCTGTCGCAGGCCAGCACGCACACCAGGCCGGAAGCGTGCAGCTCCCGGAGCGTCCGGGCCGCGCTCGGGTCGATCTCCGCGTCCGGCACCGCGGTGAAGACGGCTTCCTCGGCGGCGTCGAGGTCGGGCAGGGTGGCACCGCATCCCTCGGCGGCCCGGTGCAGCTGCTCGGTGAACGGGGTCTGCCCGCCGCTCTCCTGATCGGTCCGGCGCACCCGCCGGGTGACGGCGTCGAAGGTCTCGGCGAACCCCTCCGGGACGACGGTGCCCGCGAGCTTCCGGAGCGCGGCGGCGACCGTGTGACCGTCCGGGTCGGGACCGGGGCGGGCCAGAGTGCCCCCGAAGTCGAGGGCCAGCGCGTGCACGTCCGTCATGCCGTCACTCCTCTCCTCATCGCGAGCTGCTCGATCCGCTCCGCGATCCCCACAGGTGGGCCCAGCGCCGTGTGGATCGGCATCCGTGCCGCCAGCGTGCGGACCAGCTCCGTGCGCCGCCGTGCGGCGGGGCCGTCCTCCAGCAGCCGCAGGACGGTGTCGGCGCCGTCGAGGACCCGGTCGAGCAGGTGTCCGCTGGCCCGCAGCCACAGGGTCCGCGCGGTGTGCTCGTCCATCTCCTCCGATGCCTCCACGGCCTCGCCGACCTGGACGGACACCGCCGCCAGCACCGGCACCGGCTCTTCCGGCCGGGAAACCCACCGGGGCCCCAGGTCGACCTTCTCGGTGCCCGACGGGACGAGGCCGAGTTCGGGGAACCAGCGGTGGGCCGGCCTCCGCCGTACGAGGAAGGCGGCGGTGCCTCCGAGCACGGTTATCTCTTCGGCGTCCAGCAGCGCGACGTCCCCGGCCAGCACCCGCCAGCCGCGCGCGACCATCGCGACGGCGGTCAGGGTCTTGCCCGCGCCGTGCCCGCCGAGCAGGAGCACCGCGCCGTGGCCGCCCTTGTGGAGCGCCACCGCGTGCAGGCAGAGCGTCCCGTGGCCCAGATGCAGCACGTGCAGGTGCGCGTTGATCAGTCGCCGGCCGTCGCCCGGCCCGAGGCCGTGCGGCAGGGAGAGATCGGCCTGCGCGTCGACCGGTTCGAGCGGAAGGTCCGGGCGGACCCCGGGAAGGTGCGGGGCGATGCGCGGCCAGGAAGCGGCGAGCCCGTCATCGGCGGCCACCCGCAGGAGCCGACCCGCACTGGCCACGGCGAACACCCTCCGGTACGGCGGGGCGTTCATGGAGCCCCCAGCGGGGACAGCAGGTCGGACAGCGCCTCCCAGACCGGGGCGTGAGGCAGGGTCCGCAGATCACCGATCCGCAGGCGGGCGGCGGGCACCCCGCCGAGCAGTTCCCGCGTGACGGAGACGCCACGTCCCGCTGGGCGGGGACCGCCGGTCAGGCCCAGCAGGTCACCGGTGTGCAGCCGCTGGGCGGGGATGTCCAGGGCGGCCGACTCCTCCGCCCGCAGTGAGTCCACGCGCTCGACCGTGGGAGCCTTGCCATCCGCGGTCGGAACGACGGTGACGACGGCACCGAGCGGGACCGGTGACGAGCGCTCGCCGTTCAGCAGAGCGCGGTGGTCGGCCGGGCTGAACACGATCCTGCGTCTCCCGGGCGCTGTCCCCGCCGGACCGGTGACGAGTTCCTCCGGGAGCGAGACCCGCGTCGGCCAGCCCACCACCGTCCGGTCGGGACCGAGCAGTACGAGGTCGTCGGCGAGGAAGGCCGCACCGAGCTCGGTGCAGGCCCGATGGGCGAGCGTCGACTTCCCGCCGCCCTGCCCGGCCAGGAACAGCACCGCCGAGCCGTTCACGGCGACCGCCGACGCGTGCAGCATGCGCCAGCCCGAAGCCAGCATCCGTGAGGCGAAGAACACCCGGACCAGCCAGTCCGCCCAACGGACGCTCGCCTCGTCACCGGCGGGCAGGACGACGCGGGTCGTGCGGCCTGCAGTGTCGGCCTCGATGACGGCGGTGGCCGCATCCGGTCGGTAGGCCCCCATCACCCGCAGACAGCCGTCTCCGGCGGTCACCACGGCGATCCGGGGTCCGCCGTACGGGAAGGCGAGGACGGGCCGGTCCGAGAACACGGCATCGGCATCGTCCGGGGTGGGCGGGTCGGCCTCCTCCGCCATCACCGTCCAGTCCGCTCCCGGCAGGTGCGCCGTCGTCTCGCAGGGCGGCACCATCACGGAGGTCACGTGCTCCAGCAGCTTCCGGCTCTCGGCCACCAGCCGCAGCCGGAACCCGCCCAGGAGCAGATCGACGTCGGACTCCATCCACGACTTCCGGAGGGCGCTCATCCGGCCGCCCTCCGGCCGGCCGGTGACTCCGAGCGGGGGCCGCCGCGCCTGCGGCGATCATCGCGGCCGGTGGACCTGCGGCCCGTCATGAAGGTGGGAGAGACGGGCCGCAGGGGTCTGTCAGGGATCGGGTCCTGCTCGACCGTCCTCCCGGGCCGCGGTTGCGGCGTCGCCGTACCGGCGTTCATCGCACGCTCCTTCCGGTTCGTTCGGCAGGTGCTTGAAGCGAACCGCAGCCGGGGCGCGCCGAACATGGGATTCCCGCTCCCGCGGTGGTCAAAGTGATCAAAGATCGTTTCGGTTCGAGCGCCTGTCAGGAACGGCTCCGACCATTCGCAGTGGAAATGCCGATGCCGGCGACTACGGTGATCTGAGGCGGCCATACCGCGGACACGGTTCGGCCGAAGTGGTCAAAGATTCGCCTGGCATGCGGAGGGACCGTCATGGCGCGCGAACGGAATGAGCGACTCGCCGCACTTCTGGAAGAAGCGGGCTGGTCACGGGCACAGGCGGCGAGCGCGTTCACCCGCGTCGCCCAGGAGAGCGGCCTGCTCGATTACGTGTGCATCGGCCGTTCTCACATCAGCATGTGGGTGGCGGGGACGAAACCGTCCGGCGCGGCGCCCGTAATCTTGTGCCAGGCACTGTCCCGTCGCTTGAAACGTGTCGTCACACCGGACGAGCTCGGATTCGCAGTTCCCACCGCACCGGCGCAGGAGGCGCTGGAATGGCGCGTCGACCCTCTGATCGCGTTGACCGACCTGGGGAGAACGGACTTGGACGCAGACCGGAGAAATCTTCTGTCGGGTGCGGTGTACTCGGTGGCCGCTCTCGCGCTGCCCGGCAGGGAGTGGTGGGAGACGATGGCCGGCGGGTCTCCCGCACCGGCGCCGGTGAAGCACCAGCGCGTGGGGCGCGGTGACGTGACCACCGTTCAGGAGCTCACCGCCGCCTTCTCCCGGGTCGACCAGCGGCGCGGCGGCGGCCACGGCCGGAAGGCACTGGTGCAGTACCTCCAGTCCGACGTCGCGGGTTTCCTCCAGGGCACGTTCCCCGACGAGCAGGTACGGCGCGACATGTTCTCCGCGGCCGGGGAGCTGGCTTACCTGGCGGGCTGGATGGCGTTCGACAACAGCGAGCACGCCCTCGCCCAGCGGTACTTCGTCCTGGCCGTGAAGTTGGCCGCCCGCGCCGGGAACCCGCCGCTGGCCGGTCACATCCTGCGGGCCATGGCGCACCAGGCCATCGACCTCGGGTTCGCCGGACAGGGTCTCGACCTGTCGACGGCCTCGATGGAGGGACGGCGCTACGCGTCGGCCACGCCCCGGGAGCGGGCTCTGCTCGGCGTCGTCCACGCCCGGGCGCTGGCCGCGAACGGCAGGAAGCAGGAGGCGGCCAAGGCCCTGCTGAAGGCCGAGGACGATCTCGCATCGGCGAGCGACGGGATCGAGGAACCCCACCGCACGTTCTTCTTCTCGGAGGCCTCGTTGGCTCACGAGACCGCCTGCACCCTGAGGGACTGCGGCGACCGGCAGGGCGCCATCGAGCAGTTCAGGCGCAGCGTGCGGACCCGGGGCGCCGCCTTCCGCCGCACGCACGTCGTGACGCTCGGATATATGGGAGCCACGCAGATCGCCGACGGCGGCGTGGAGGAGGCCTGCGCCACCTGGAGCGGTGTCCTGGACACGATGCAGGAGGGCATCCACTCGGGGCGGGCACGGCAGACGGTCGTCGACATGCGCAACCTGCTCTCCCCCTACCGGCGCCGGAAGATACCGGCCGTCGCCGAGTTGGACGCGCGAGCCGCCGCCTACCTGGCCCACGTAGATTGATCTCGACACGACGGAGGGATGAGGGAAGCCCATGGCAGAGTCGCTGGAGATCAAGCCCATCGGCGTCGTCGTCGGCGGGCGCACCGAGCCCACCGACGACCACTGGAGCGGGACAGCGGTCATCCGGCTGAACCCGGACTTCCCCGCCGAGGTCGTCCAGGGCCTGGAGGAGTTCTCCCACCTGGTGGTGGTCTGGCACTTCCACAAGGCCTCACCCGACGACGTCGCCCTGCACGCCCGGAGTCCGCGGAACGACCCCCGGTGGCCGGCCACCGGCACGTTCGTGCACCGCAACCACCGCCGGCCGAACCAGCTCGCGCAGTCCTTCCCCCGGCTGCTGAAGGTCGACGGCCTGGACCTGCACGTGACCGACCTGGACGCGATCGACGGCACCCCGATCTACGACCTGGCGCCGTACTTCAGGGAGATGGGACCCCGCGGCGACGTGCGCGAGCCCGCCTGGCCGGGCGAGATGCTCAAGGACTACTGGGGCGACCCGCAAGCTTGAGCGCAGATCAGCAGCGGGACCCGGACTCCGAGGTCTTGAAACGCGATGAGCACACGATTCTGATCTTCATCTCCTTCATCCCGGAATCGCAGCTCAGAGCAGCTGAACCCTGCAGCAGATCGAGGCGTACGGGCAGATGCCGGCCGGTGCCGCGCTTCCCCGCGGTCGCTAGCCTCACCATCCATGTATCCCGTCACGCTCGCCTCCCCCCGCCTCGCCCTGCGTGAGTTCACGCCGGACAACGTGGACGCGCTCACCGCCGTCTACGGCGACCCGAAGGTCGTCGAGCACATGAGCTTCGAGCCGCGCAGCCGCGAGCAGGTCCAGGCCACCATCGCCGCCGTGACGGAAGCCGCCCAGGCCGTACCGCGGACCGAGTACTCCCTCGCCGCGGTACGGCCCGGCGGAGGCCTGATCGCGTTCGCCCGCCTGGCCGTCGACACCCAGCACCCGGGCCAGAGCAGCGGGCAGATCGGATTCGCGCTCCGCGCGGATCAGTGGGGACAGGGCCTCGGTACGGAGGTCGTCCGGCTGCTGCTGCGTTTGGCGTTCGACGAGCTCGACCTGTATCGGGTCTGGGGTGCGCGCAGCCCGCTCAACGAGGCGTCGGCTCGGGTGATGAGCCGGGCAGGAATGGTCGAGGAGGGGCGCATCCGCGGGCACCTCCTGGTCCGGGGCCGGTGGCGGGACTCGATCGTGCACTCGATCCTGGTGCCGGAATGGCGCGAGACGGAAGCGGCTCCTCGGCGCCGATGACACCGCATCGCCGTCGTACGGCTTGAGCATTGAGGACGTCCATGGCTACTGGCGATAGTCCGGGGATTCCGGTGCTGACCGTGGTCAGCGGCCCTCCGGGATCGGGGAAGACCACCCTGGCCCGTGAGCTGGCGCGCACGCTCGGGTTCCCGTTGGTCTGCCGTGACGAGATGAAGCAGGGGATGGTGCACCGCACCCCGGCGGACGAGCCGGGCGGTGAGGATCTGCTCAACCGGCGGACGCTGGCGGCGTTCTTCGCCGTCCTGGAGACCCTGCTGAGGGCCGGGGTGAGCGTGATCGCCGAGGCCGCCTTCCAGGACCGGCTGTGGCGTCCAGGGCTGGAACCGCTGGCCGGGCTGGCGGAGATCCGGGTGATCCGCTGCACGGTCGATGCCGCCGTCGCTCATGAGCGGATCGCCCGGCGCGCCGAGACCGACGCCCACCGGGCCGCGCACGCCGACCACGACCTGCTGGCGGCGATCGCTGCGGGCGCGTACTCGGCGGACTCCTTCGTCGGGATCTCCCTGCCGGTGCCGGCACTGACGGTGGACACCGGGACGGCGCAGGGCTATGACCCGGCTCTCGGCGACATCGCCGCTTTTGCTGCGGGAAGAGTTGACAATACTGTCTGATCCCGTTTCACGGGAAATGTCGCCATGGGCTGCAGGGAAAATCTGGGGCGTATATAGCCGATCGGCGCGCTCTGGTGAGCATTCGTAGCTGGGATGTGTGAATTATTCCAAGACCCTGCTTTGATGATGCATCTCCGTATGGTCCCGCCCTGTAATCGTGATCCATTGTAAAACCTTGGTTGCTTGGAGTCCGTGAAGATAATCGCGTCCGGGTAGACCGATGAGGCGCGCCGTGCGCGTCGGTATCGGCGTTTCCGGAGGTGGCGAGTGGGTGTAGGACGGGTTCTTCCGTCGGAAAAAGGATTTAAGCTTTTCTTGCTCTCGTTCGTGGCGGCTGGCGTCGGGATTCCTCCCCTGGGCGGGGAGGCCGTGGCGGAGGTCAGGGAGCCGTACTGTCCGCAGCTTTCCCAGCAGGCACGCGAGACCTACGACGTCGAAGCGTGGTGCGCCGCGGTCAGGAGAGACCTCGAGAACGGCCAGGTATCCGACTACATGGGGCGGCTTGAGGAGTTCCGGCGCCGCCCAGTTGCAGGGACTTCGACCAGGCCGAGGAGCGCGCCGGTGGCTCAGGTGAGGCCATCGGCGGCCGGCGTCGGAGATTCCGGAGACCAGCGTCCTCGGAGAGCTGTGAGCATCGCGGGCCCAGGGACGGAGACGACGCGGGACAGGAGGGGAAGGAAACCGACCGGAGAGTGGCTGCCCGTAGGCGAAGCCGGGTCTCCGGATACGCCCCGAACGGAGATCGATAGAGAACGGGACGCCAAGAAGCCTGGTGCCGCATCCCCGGGAAATCCATCTCCTGCGGTTCCGAGGGGGACCGCTCCGGCACCACCACGAGGCCTGGACCCCCACTCGCCTCCGACCGCTCTGGGTGATGCCCCACCCCGACCGCAGCGCCTGTTCGAGTCCGTTCCGCGGCCCTCTCCGAAGGTGGCGCTGGATGATGCCTCCCCGGCGGCCCCGCTCGGTGCGGCGACCCTGTTCGGCGCCATGGTCATGGTGCTCAGCGCGCTGCTCGTCCGCCGCTTCCGCACCCTCTCCGCTGCGAGCGGGGCGACCGCTCTCTCCACCGGCGTGGAGACACCCGGGCCAGGAGCCCTTACAGGTGATGATCGGCTGGGTGAGAGAGCCTCTCTCAGGGAGGTGATTCCGCCTGCCCCGAGGAAACCGGCGGACGATACGGCACCGCCGTCGACAGGCGTGACCGGTGCCGCCCCTGAGCCTGCTGGGAAGCCTCAGCCTCCAGCGAACCCTTCCGAGAGCGCGGAGGATGCGCCTCCTGCACCTGAGATCGCGGAACCTCGGCCGGTCGTCTCCTCGACGGCCGCCCGCATCGTGGGTCAACTGTTCGGTGTGACGCACCTGAGGGTGGACGGCAAGGAGATCTCCTTCGGCCGCTCCGAGGGACGGGATCTGTTCGCGTTGCTCGCGGCGTTCAAGGACGGCGAGCTATCGGAGACCGTGGTGGAGCGGCTCTGGCCGGACGAGGGGGAACGCGGGAACCGCCGCCTGGAGACAGGTGTGCGCGACATCAACGCCACCCTGCGGCACGCGATGGGGATGTCCACCGACGTGAGGTTCGTGGTGAAGACCGGGCGACGGCGTCACCTGCCCGCGGCCTACTTCGACATCGACCTGTGGCGCTTCGAGGAGGCCCGCCTCCAGGCAGGCATCGAGGCCGATGACAACGTCCGGATGCGGGCGCTGCGGGAGATGGTGACCCTGTACAAGGGACCGCTGCTCGTCGACCGCGATGACCTGTGGTGCCTGCCGCTGCGTCAGGCCGCCGCCACCCAGGCGATGAACGCGGTGTTGAGCCTGGCCGAGATGGAACACCGGGCAGCCCCGGAGCGCGCGCTGGACCTGCTGAACCACGGTGTCGACCAGATCGACCCGTACAGCGAGGTCCTGTGGTGCCAGATCATGACCATCCACGGTGAGCTCGGCCGCCTGGCCGCCGTCCACAGGACGTTTCAGCAGTTCACCGAGCGGCTCAAGGAGATCGATGCCCAGCCGAGCCGGCAGGCCCGGCAGACCTACCAGAGCATCATCGGATGACGGATATCGAGGTCCTGGCCGTAGGCGGCCAGGACCTCGATCGCGCTATGCGGGCAAGCCGGCCGGGTCATGCCTGCCGCGGTCTGTGTGCGTCTCGTCGGCCAGGAGCCGGTCCGAGGTGGTGCCGTAGATCCGCGCCAACCGCTGAAGCGTCCGCGCCGAAGGGCGCCGTCCCCCACCAGGCCAGAGCTCGTAGTCGTACAGCCTGCTCTCGCGCAGTGACGCCGTACCCGAGGGGTCCAGGTCGTTGAAGACCGCGACCACCTGGGCGGCGGTGAGCCCGGCCGCGTAGCGGTAGAGCCGCAGAGAGCTCACCTCGTGGTCGAGCGAGAGCACGACGGCGATCTGGTCGACGGTGAAGCCGTGAGCGCGCAGCAGGAAGCCGCGGCGCCGGCAGTCGAGCAGTGTCTGGTAACCCTTCCCCGACATCGTCACTCCGTCCTTTCGATGTCCGCGCTGGTCAGCGGCGGGCGGATCGTATGCCGCCTTCCGGAGGCGATCGAGTCTGCGCGGGGTGATCGATCCGCCCGCGATGGGGGAGCGGTTGGCCGGGTGACGCGCGTCCGTGCAGGCCGTACGGGGTGGTCGCAGGGGTGGTCGGCGGGGCGGGTGGTGGGGGTTCGATCCGGACACCGAGTCGATTCATGGTGCTGGCCCCTCCCGGAACCCCGGGACGACATGGAGGTGGCCACACCATGGACGAGCACGGCAGCGCGGATGCCGACGCGTTCCCCGAACCCCGACCCGCTCTGATCACCAGGTCGCGCCTGTGGCGCGGCTTCGGCCCGCTGCTGTGGCGTAAACGCTTCCCCGGTCGGGGCGACCAGGCGGCGTCGGCCCGGCGGCTGGTACGGCTCCTGCTGGACGACACCGACCGGGCCGACGACGCCGAGTGGATCACAGCCGAACTCGTCAGCAACGCCCTGCTGCACACCCTCTCCGGCCAGCAGGGCGGCCACTTCGTGGTGGAGGTCCAGCGCGGTATGCGCTCGGCCCGCATCACCGTCTACGACCTCGGCGGGAACGGCGTCCCGGTCTTCGACCGCGGGCCACGGGAGGAGGGCCTCCGTGAGAGCGGGCGCGGGCTGCACGGGGTGGCGGAGCTGGCGGACAAGGCGGGCGTGCACGGTGACCCGGTCGTCGGGCACGCGGTCTGGGCACGGCTCGCCCTGCGCCCCCAGGACGCGCCGAGGAGCGCCTGATGGGCGGCCACGGCGGCTACGAAGGCTCGGTGCTGGCCTACCGCCTCGAAGAATCAGCCCGCCAGGAACTGCAGCGGCTGCGCCGCGACTACCCCAACTGGGGCTTCCTGGTCCTGAGCCACGTCTGGGTCGCGGTCCGCGGGCAGAACATCGTGATCGTGGCCCCTACGCCCCAGGATCTGCGCGCCGCGTTGCCACCCGCTCCGGCCGATCCGCCGGTGGCGCTTCCGCTGGCCACGACGCGCCCGATGGCGGCCGTTCAGGGCCGGGCTGGGGTGCTGCCCGCCGAGCCGACCCGGACGGGGACGTGGGCCGTTACGGGGCGCGCGTCAGCGCTGACGCGCCTGGGGCGGTCGCTGCGGCGCTGGTGCCGACGGCTGTCCGGGCGGGCTTGACAGCCCGTATGAAGCGGAGTGTCCATCGTCACGGGCAGGGTGTGGTCCCGCTGCGAAGGGAGACGGCGGGACCACACCCGGTCGAGTACGGCGGGAGCCGGGCGGCGATCCGGCCTCGGACGCTGAGGCGACCGGCCTGGGGACGTCGCCCCGGCTGGGCCGCCCTGCCTTCCTCGCGTTCCGTGTCGCGCTCGGCGTTGCGTTTTGCTGTGGCGTTCGGTGGCGCTGCTTAGACCGCATCGACGGGAAAGTGAGGCTCTTGCAGGTCGGGCCGGTTTCGTCCGATGCGTTCCGCGGCCCGACTCGCCCCAAGGGCGAGGCGTGAATATGTGCGGGCCCGTACGGATGCAGGCTCATGCTCCCTGCGGCGGTGTCTGTCCTACGCGGTCTTCTCCATGCTGATCGGTTCCTGCCGTGCGCTCTCCTTTCACTCCCAGGCTCCGCCGGCCTCTGAAGGGGAACCGCTGAGCAGAACCCTGTTCGGCTCGGCTTGCACACGGATCGCTGCCCGCCGAGACGCGGCGCGCCGAGCGGCGGCCGAGGCGGTCAAGGACGCGGCTGTGGTCATGACGGGCGAGCCGGTGGAGCAGCGCGGGGGCGCAGCCGTACGGCTCCCGCCGTGCCGCCTGTAGCGGCGGGCCCCGGGTTCCGTCTGGCTGGCCTGCTGGCCCGGCTCGTCAGGCACCCCGCTGAACCTTCCGGAAGCGCGCGGTGCCGCCAGGCCGGATTCACCCGCCCGGCGGATGTGCTCGGCTGTCCTTCTCGCATCGGGACAAGCCCGCTGGTCGTTCTTCTTCGCCTCAAGCTGCCCTCATATATAAGAGGCGGCCTCCTTTCGTGTGAATAACGGAAGAGCTTGTTTGGCGTCTGAAGTCAAGCCGCACGGCGAGCATTATCGGAGAAGAATCGCCGCAGCTCATGAGAGGTCTTGCTAGGTAAGCCTCTCCATCCGAAGGAGTAATGAAAAAAATTCCGCGACCGCTTGAAAAGGCCGCGCACCAGAGACATGGTCGAGCTCCAACGAAATCCGGACCGGCGAACAACCGCCGGAACCCAACGGGAAAGGAGCCCTACCAATGGCCGCAATCATCACCCCGGAAACCGCCGCTGACGCCCCGCAGACCCTCGACCCGGACGCTGACCCCACCTCCGCCCCCAACGCCCGCGTCGAGGCCCTGTGGGCCGCTCTGACGGCCAACCCCGGCGGAACCGCCATCATGATCGGCGCCATGGCCGGGATGAGCCGCGCCGCCGCCTCCAAGATCCTCAACCAGCTCGAGGTCGAGGGCCGGGCCACCCGCGTCCCCGGCGGTCACGACGGGCGCGGCCGGACGCCGGACCGCTGGCACCCCGTCATCACCGACACGCCCGGCCCGGACAGCGGCACCGACGCCGGAGAGCCCGAAGAGGAGCACAACCCCGAGCCGCTCGCAGCCTCCGTTCCGCACGAGGACGCCCCGGCCGAGACGCCCGGTGACGAGCAGGCGGCCTCTGTCGAGGAGTCCGCGCCGGACCTGGAGGAGTCGGTCGTCTCGGCAGAGGCCGACGAGACCGGCCCGGATCCGGAGCCGACCGGTGACGACGAGGCCGAGCCCGAGATCGGGGATGAGCTCGAGACCGGGGACGAGCCGGAGGAGCACACCGACCACGACGTTTCGGAGGCCACGGAAGAGCCCGACCAGCCGGAGGACCCGGCCCGTTCCCAGGCCCGCGCCGAGCTGCTCGAACTCTCCGACCTCCTCCTCGGCACGGTCAACGCGATGGACACCGGCGAGGCCATCCTGGCGCTGGGACGGCTGGAGATGTTCATCGCCAAGAGCGCCCAGGCACACCGCAACGCCCGCGCGGTGCTGACCGGTACCACCCCCGCCCCCGGCCGCAGCAGCGGCGGCAGCCGCAGCGCCTCGGGCGGGGCGACGGTCCGGCCCGGCCAGCTCCGCGACCGGATCCTGGCCCACCTGACCGCCCACCCCGACAAGGACTTCACCCCCTACGAGATCGGCCGGGTCCTGGAGAGCTCCTCCGGCGCGGTGGCCAACGCCCTCGACCGGCTCGTCAACCTCGGCCAGGCCGAGCTGACCTGCGAGCGCCCCCGCCGGTTCGCGGCCACGGCCGAGGCCGCCTCCCAGGCGGCCAGCTGATCCCGGCGGGCGGGCCGCCACGCGGCCCGCCCCACTCCCGACCCATCCCGCTCCTGTCCGTATTCACCACGCCCAAGGAGGCATCTGTCATGGCTCACGAGATTGAGATCTTCGCTGACGGCTCCGCCGGATTCGCCGCCGCGACCAGGCCCGGCTGGCACCGGCTCGGCTACACCGCCCCCGGCCCGATGACCGCCGAGGAGCTCCTGTCCAACGCCCGGCTCGCCGGATGGAACGTCCGCAAGGTGCCGGTCGGCACGGTCACCGACCCCGACACCGGCCAGCCCGTCACCGCCGACGAGGACTTCCTGATCGTCCGGACCAACCCCGTCACCGGATCCCCGGAACGGCTCGGCATGGTCGGCAAGGACTACAAGATCGTCCAGAACGAGGAGGTCGCCGACTTCCTGCAGACCCTCGTCGACGAGTCCGGAGCCGTCTTCGACACCGGCGGTTCGCTGAACGGCGGACGCCGCGTCTTCGTCACCATGAAGCTCCCCGAGCCGCTCATGGTCGGCGGGTTCGACCGGGTCGACCTGTACCTGGCGGCCTTCTCCCGGCACGACGGCTGGGGCTCCTTCACCACGGTCGCCACCCCGGTCCGGGTCGTGTGCGCCAACACCGAGCGCGCCGCGCTGCGCGACTTCGCCTCCATGTTCAAGGTCCGCCACACCGGCCACATCGCCGGGCGGATCAGCGAGGCCCGCGAAGCCCTGAAACTCACCTGGCGGCACGGCGAGGCCTTCGCCGCTGAAGCCGAGAAGCTCCTGTCCACCCCGATGGATCTCAAGGAGTTCCGCGAGTTCACCGGGGTGCTCCTGCCGCTGGCCCCGGACGCCAAGGACCTCACCCGCAAGAACCACGAGACGGCGATGCGCGAGCTGGAGTGGCTGTTCACCGACGCCCCCACCAACGAGCCCATCCGGGGCACCCGTTGGGCCGCCTACAACGCCGTCACCGAGCGGCTGGATCACCGCAGCCCGGTGGTCGGCCGCCGCGAGGCCGCCGTCGTACGGGCCGAGCGGGCCCTGCTGGACGACCACGCCCACAGCAAGCTCAAGGCCCGCGCGTTCTACCTGCTCGCCGCCTGACCACCCGCCCGTGTCCGGTACGGCCCGCGCGCCGGGCCGAACCGGACCCCACCCCCGTCGAATCTGGAAGGAGAACGCCATGGGACAGCTGGAGAAGCTGGCCACCGACCACCACAGCCGCGCCGCCGAGGAGTGGGGCGAGGCGGTCGGCAGAATCGCCTACGTCGCCGACGAGGGCGCGGACTTCACCGCCGAGGAGTTCGCCCGTGCCTCCGTCGCCCAGCACGCCTACGGCTGGTGGCAGCAGGTCATGGACCTGATCAACGGCGAGGAGGTCGACGGCGCCGAGGCGATCATGCGCACCCGGCACCGGGCCGAGCAGCACCTGATCCAGGCCGGGCCGGTCTGCTACGGCGACCTGTTCCACCAGGCCATGGCCCAGGCCAGGCGGCAGGCCGCCCAGCGGTTCCTCACCGCCACGCAGCGGCTCGCCGACGCGCTCACCGGTCCCGCCGCCCGCGCCGGGGACGGGACCGGCCACGCCACGGTCGAGGGAGCGGCCCGATGAACGGCAGCGCCGAGATGTTCCACCTGCTCGCCTGGAGGTGGAACGTCACCACCGCCAAGGCGTACGCGGCAGGCCGTACCCCCAACACCCACCTCAACCCCGCCAGCTGGTCCGGGCTGCTCGCCCTGATCGTCATCGACGCCGAGCACGCCCGGACGGTCGACCTGACCGAGCCGCTGATCGCGGTCCCGGTGCCCGACGGAGGCGGCCCGCTGGTCATCGACGGCTGGCACCGCATCCACAAGGCGCTGGCGACCGGAGTCGAGCGCCTGCCGGTCATCTTCCTCACCGCCGAGGAAGAGCTGGCGTGCCGCGTCCACGGCGGAGAGAAGGGCCACGGCTGGCACTGCTGACGAGGCCCACGGCGATTGGTGTCCCGCCGCTCATACTGCGGCGGGACACCAATCGTCGTGGTCGTATCCGCAGTGGACAGGACTTCCTTGGCCGTGACATTGACGATGACTGCCGTTGAGCTCCAAACCCTGTCATGTCACGGTGGCAAGAGTGCACATTGGACATCGCCGGACGGAGGCCTTGGTGGATCAGGTAGCGTTGTTCATCGACTTTGAGAACCTGGCTGTGGGTGCGAAGGAAAACCTGCCTCCGCAGGCTGATCCTGTGCCCTTCCATGCGCTTGAACTACTGTGCCGCAAGTATGGAAACACTTCCGTGCGCCGAGCTTACGCAGACTGGACTTCTCTTCGTTCTTCAGGCCGGCAGCAGGACCTCGCCCTCAACGGAATCGACCTCATCCAGGTAACTCGCTTCGGCGCCAATCAGAAGAACGCCGCTGACATGCGGATCGCCGTTGACGCGATGGAAGTCCTGTTCACGCGGGCGGAGATCGCCAGCTTCGTCTTGGTCACCGGAGACAGTGACTACGCTCCGCTGGTGATGCGACTGCGTGAGTACGGGAAGTATGTGGTCGGAGTGGGAACCCAGGCATCGGCCAGTCAGCGGTTGGTCGCGGTCTGCTCGGAGTACAAGTACTGGGGAACCCTTGTTGCGGAAGTGGACCCCGAGGTTCGTAAGATCGTTGGCAAGAGGTTCCACATCGCGGATGCCGAACAGTGGGTTCGAGCCGCGCTCGAAGAGCGTCCCGACGGGAGCGCGCCCGGTGCATGGCTTAAACAGAGAATGCGTACGCTGAGCCCTTCATTCGATGAGCGTAACTACGGCTGCCAAACCTTCCGTGAGTTCCTTGAGCGTCTTCCCCATCTCGTCCGAATCGAGCTTGTTCAAGCATCTGATATGCAGGTGGTTCTTCTTCGCTAGGTGAGTACAGCGGCTTGTGCTCGTGTTCATGAGCGGTGCCCTTCGCTCTGAAGGGCAGTCGACCAGGTCAACTGTCCGAATGGAGACGTGTTGTCTTGCTCAGCGGGAGGAGCTTTCTCCTGCAAGGTGGGCGGGCCGAGTGAAGCCGACCAGGTCGGGCCGTTGATACGGGGCGACCTTCACGACGTCGCCGGTGCGGGGTGCGTGGATCATCCGGCCGCCGCCGATCACGATGCCCACGTGGCCCGGCCCGCCCGCCTCCATCCGGAAGAAGACCAGATCCCCGGGCTGCTCCTGGCCGGGCGGGACGGGCGGCCCGTGCCGCCACTGGTCGGCGGCCACGCGGGGGACGGTGATCCCGGCGGCCTGGTAGGCGCGCATGGTCAGCCCAGAGCAGTCGAACGAGGCGGGCCCCTCGGCTCCCCAGATGTACGGCTTGCCGAGCTGGGCCTGGGCGTAGGCGATGACGGCGGCGGCCCGCTCGCCGGGGATGACCGCGACGCAGGAACCGGTGAGGGCGTCGACGGCCCGCTGGGCGAGCGGTTCCCACCGGGCATAAGTGCCGGGGAAGGCCGACCGCTGCACGGCCTGCGCGGCGCGGGCCAGGGGGAGCCGTTCCCAGTCGGGCACGGTGACGAGGCGCTCGTAGAACCGGCGGGCCGCGTAGGCGGGGTCGAGGATCTGCTCGCGCGTTCCCCATCCCTGGGAGGGGCGCTGCTGGAACAGGCCGAGGGAGTCCAGGTGCCCGTGGGCGACGTTGCGGAGGCCGGACTCCTGCATGGCGGTGGCGACCGCGATCACGGCGGCGCGGGCAGGGAGCCCCAGCTGCACGCCGGTCTGGACGATGACGGCGGCGTTCCCGCTCTGCTCGCCGTCGAGGCCCGCGACTGGGCCGCCCTCCCGCGTGCCGCCGCCGCTCGGTATCGCCAGCAGGCACCCGAAGGCCCCGGGGACGGCGGAGCCGGTGAGAACGCTCACGGCTGCTGCGATGAAGGCGGCGAACAGGCAGAGCAGGAGGGCGGCGCCGGCCGCGGCGGACTTCACCTCCCGTCGTCTCCGGCGGGTTCGGAGGCGGCGCCGAGGATCAGATCGGGCCAGGCGTCGGCGAGCTGGGCCAGCCGCAGCCGGGGACTGGGTGAGCCGACCGGCAGCCAGACCGGCCCGGCGGGGCCGTCGCCGACGGTGGTGTGCACGGCGGTGGCGACCGGCACGTCCGTCTCGCCGATGAGCTCGCGCAGGTGGCTCTCGCGGGCGCGGCCGGGCAGCCACAGCAGTACAGGCGTGGTGATGCGGGTGGCCTCGGCCAGGTCGGCGTAGCCGTTCAGCTTGGCGGCGACCCTGGCCAGCGGCTCGCTGCCGGTGTCGTGTTCGAGGAAGAAGTCGATCTCGCGGCCGTTCTCGGCCCAGCGGCCGTAGGCGTCGGGCCGGGCCAGGTCTCCCCAGAGCTGGGCGCAGCGGCGCTCGGGCCACCACGCGCGGACCTCGGCGGAGCCCTCGGATCTGCGGGCGTAGTGGTGGAGGTCGGCGAAGAAGTCGTTGACGCCGATCTGGTGGCCGAGCTTCTTCGACACCGAGACGGCCATGGCCACGTCGGGGTGGTAGCCGAGCTGGCTGACAGTGACGCCCTCCTTGGCCGCGAGGAGGGCGGCTCCGGCGCGGCCGAGGATCCAGTGGGCGGGGGCCGAGCCGCCGCCGTAGGCGGTCCAGGGCCGGAAGCGGGTCACGGTGTGCAACCGGTGCAGGATCGCCAGGCGGCGCCGGGTGGGCTGGGGCAGGGTGAAGAAGATCTTCTGGATCTGGTGGGTGGTCAGCACGCGGTGCTGGTGCAGGCAGCCGAGGATGTCGTAGTCGCGCGGGGTGAGGCGCGCGGCCAGCTCTACCAGCGCGTCGGCGTCGAGGCGGGGCAGCCCGAGCGGGATGCGGGTCACCGGCATGAGTCATCTCCTTGGTGATCGAGGCGGTGCGGTGGCTGGCCGGTTCACCGGCCGAGGTGGGTGGCGCGCGGGTCGTGCCCGGCGGCTCTGCGCCTGCGTTTGCGCTCCGCCCCGCCGGTCGGGGCCGGTACGGCGAACCGTTCGCGGGACGCCTGCCGTACGGCCTGCTCCCGTCCGGGGACCACGGGAGGCAACGGGCGGGTCCGCAGAGTGAAGGCCGGGGCCTGCCGACCGGCGACGACCAGCCGGGCGGCGGCCTGGAACGCCCCGAGGTGGATGAGGTCGTGCGGGGCGATCAGCGGTGCGGTGTGGGCCTTGAGGTCACCGGCGTCCTTCGGCGAGGCCGCGAAGTAGATCTTGTTGCGGGCGTCGGCGGAAAGCGCCTCGCGCAGGTCGGCGGGGAGCTGGTCCAGGTGCTGGTGGGCCAGGACCAGCGAGAGCCGGTAGCCCCGTGCCTCGGCGAGCACGTCGTTGATGTGGCCGGGCAGGTTGAGGAAGTTGTGGCACTCGTCGATATAGAGCGCGGCATCGGATCGCTTGGCCTCGGCGAGGCGGGCGCGGCTGGTGGCGGCCTGCCAGGTGTGGGCGAGCAGGACCGAGCCGAAAAGGCGGGCGGCGTCGTCGCCGAGGATGCCCTTGGGCAGGCGCGCGAGCACCAGGCCGCCGTCGTTGAGCAACTGGCCGACGGGCACGGTCGTGCTCGGGTTGGCCAGAGCGTGCCGGATGAACGGGCGGAGCAGGACGGCGCGCAGCTTGTTCATCACCGGCCCGATCACGGTCGCCTGCCCCGCCGGGGTGAGCGCCTGGTACGACTCCCAGAAGCCGGCCAGCAGCTCATCGTCCAGCCGCGCGGTGATCCGGGCGCGGTAGGCCGAGTCGGTCAGCAGCCGGGGCACCTCGGCCAGCGTCGCCCGCTGCCCGAGCACCTTGGTCAGCGTCAGGCAGGTGGAGCGGAGCAGGTCGTCGACCCGCGGCCCCCAGGCCGAGGAGAAGCAGCGGTGGAAGATGGTGACGATCGAGTCGACCGCGAAGGCCGGGTCGGGTCCGGCCAGCACGTTGATCGCCGGAGGCCGGGCGACGTCCTGCGGGTCGAAGACAACCGTCCGGCCGATCGCCGCGCTCGGCAGCCGCGCCAGCACGTCGGTGACCAGGTCGCCCTTGGGGTCGATGACGAGCGCTCCCCGGCCCGCCTCGGCGTCGGCGAGCACCAGGTTGGCCAGCAGGGTGGATTTGCCGACGCCGGTTCCGCCCAGCACGTGCACGTGGTGACGGGCGTCGGCGACCGGCATCGCCACCGGCCGCGCAGGGCCGCTGTCGGCGTCCCCCAGGACCCGTACCGGCCCGGCGGCCGACCCGCGCGGCACGGCCGGTGAGGGCGCGACAGGGCGGGCTCCGGCGCGGGTGATGCCGGGGGCGTCGGCGTCCCAGGGCAGATGGGCGAGCGCGGCCAGCTCGCCCGCCGACAGCAGGTGACCCGCGTCCAGCCGCCGGGAGGCCAGCACCTTCGCGGGGTGCAGCAGGCGGCGCCGGCGCAGGTACTGGTGGCCGGAGGAGAACAGGGCGAAGGCTCCGGCCAGGGTGTGCGCCTGCCCGCGCAGCCATCCAGAGACGGGGCGAGCCGTGGCGGTGGAGGCGACCGCGTAGCGGACGGCCACCTGGTAGCGGGGCTGGCTGGCTTTGGCCAGGATGGCGCGGACCTGCTCGGCCCGCTCGGGGAACATCCGCGCCAGCTCGCCGGGGCGGTCGTGGCCGGACATCGGGGCGAGCTCGTCCAGGACCTGCCCGATGGGGCTGGCGGTCCTCGCGCCGCGCAGGGCCGCCGCCGCGCGGTGCGCCCGCCGCAGACGCCGCCCGGTGGCGGGTCGGGCGAGGACTTGCACCAGCGCCTGCTCACCGGTGCGCAGGCCGCTCATGGCGGTCAGCAGCGAGCGCACCGGGTCGGCGTGGTGGTCGGTCTTGAGCGGGAGGTGCTCGCTGCGGCTAAGTACCAACCGGCCACCGGCCACTCTGGCTTCTTCCGGGAGAGGCGAGGTCGCCGGTCCGGTGGTGAGGGTGGCACCGGGCCACGCGGCCTCGACGGCCTTCTCCACCATGCCGGGCGGGACGCCGCCGGGCACCCACAAACGGATGCGGACGCCGGACTCGTCCCCGGCGTACTCCCAGACCAGGTGCGGCTGTCCGGCGGCCAGGCGCTTCCAGGCCGGGCGGAGCAGACCGGCGAGCTGGTTCCAGAACACCAGCGCACCCTTGGGGTCGGCCTGCGGCGGAGACGAGATCTCCACCAGCCGCGCCCCCGGCTCCAGCCTCGCGTGCCGGAACCGCCCCACCAGGCGGCGGGCCGCAGCCAGCACCGAGATTCCGGCGACGGCGGCGGCCCCAGCCTGCCAGCCGTACGCAAGCAGGAACTCCGGCAGCCGTGCCGGAAGCTCCCGCAGGAAACCGAGAACGGCCTCGACGTCCCGGCCGTCGAGATCGCACAGCAGGCCCGGGCTCACAGCGGATCGCCCTCCTCGTCGTCGAACAGGGTGAACGTCGCCTCGGCCGGTTCCAGATGGACCAGCTCGGCCGGGTCGCTGGTGATGAGCGCGGACTCGGCGTCGGAGGCGACGACCTGGAAGGCGACCCGGCTGGCCGACCCGGCGACCATGAGCGCCTCGCCCCGCTCCGCGGTGAGCAGGAACTGCCGCTCGCCCTCCGACAGGCCGAAGGCGTCCCCGACCGCGCCGATCGCCTGCGGCGCCTGCCGGAGCAGGATCTGGCTGGCGGCGTTGGCCACGATGGCCTGCCCGAGATCGGAGCCGAGCAGATCGGCGGCATCCTGGGTGACGACGGCGAGCCCGGCCCAGTGCTTGCGGGCGGCCTTGGCCATCCGGAACAGGAACCTCGCACCCTCGGCCTCGCGCATGAGCAGCCACGCCTCGTCCACCACGACGAGGCGCTTCCTGCGGTCGCGGGGGTTGGCCACCCGCCGCCAGATCGCGTCCAGCGCCAGCAGCGTGCCGACCGACTTGACCTCGTCCGGCAGGTCCCGCAGGGAGAAGACGATCAGATGTCCGGACGGGGCCGTGGTGGTCGGCCCGTCGAACAGCTCCCGGTAGGAGCCGGTCACGTACGGCGCGAGCTGCGCGGCCAGCTCCGCCCCCGACGTGCTGACGGCGAGCTGGGCGACGAGGTCGGCCAGCAGCGGTGCGGGGCTGGTCCAGCTCTTCGGATCGCGGGTGATGCCCGCGCAGGCGTAGGCGGCCAGCACCGCCGCATCCAGCGCCGCCCGCGCCTGCGCGGACAGCGGCTGGCCGACCATCGTGGCGACGAGGGTCTGCAGGAACATGGCCCGCCGGGCGAGCACGTCGTCGTGCGGGCCGCCCCGGGCGGGCAGGTCGAGCGGGTTCCACCGCACCCCGGCCGCGCCCAGCCGCAGGTGGGTGCCGCCGACCGCGCGGGCCAGGCGGGCGTACTCGTCCTCGGGGTCCACGACCGCGACCTCGACGCCCTGGTACAGCAGTCGCAGCGTCTCCAGCTTGGTGAAGAAGCTCTTGCCGGCGCCGGAGCGGGCCAGCACGACGGAGTTGTGGTTGTCCTGCGCGAAGCGGTCCCACAGCACCACGCCCGAGCCGCTCATGCCGTACAGCACCGTCGTGTCCCCGGCCGGGGCGGCCAGGTCGGGGGAGGTGAACGGGAAGGCGGCGGCCAGCGCGGTGGTGTCGAAGCTGCGCCGCAGCCGCAGGGCGTCGGTGGCCAGCGGCAGGGACGTGACCCAGCCCTGCAGCGCGCGGAAGGTCGTCGGCTGGGCGTCCAGCAGCAGGGAGGCTGCCAGCGCCTGGATCCGCTCGACCTCGGCCTCCAGCTCCTGCTCGGTGGCGGCGTGGACGGTGAGGTACAGGCCGACCGTGAACAGGCGGCCGTGGCCCCGGGCGAGGCTGGCGGCCAGGTCGGTCGCGTCGTCGGCGGCGGCCTCGGTGGCGAAGTCGGCCAGCCGCCCGTGCTCGGCGTCGGAGCGGCTGGCCGACTCCAGGCGGGCGAGCTGGCGGCGCAGCCGCATCGCCGCCACCGCCTGCGGGATCGGCTCGACGTGCAGGGAGACGTCCAGGCGGCCCGGGTAGGTCAGCAGCGGCTCCAGCCAGCCCGCGCCCACCTCCCGCGGGTAACCGGTCACCGCGAAGGAGGCGGCGACGCCACCAGGGAAGGCGAGGGTCCGCGCGCCGACGCGCAGTGCACCGGGGTGGGCCATCGTGCTCAGGGCCGGTGGTGTTCGGCGGAGTTTCACTGGTTCTCCTTGAAAGTGATCAGCTCGTCGGGCAGGGCGACCGGGGCCGGATGCCAGCTCCCGGGATCGAGGCACTCGGTCAGCACCTGGCCTGCGGCAGCGGCGTCCAGCACGGTCGCGGTGACGCCGAGCGTGGCCAGCGCCCGCTCCGCCTCGGCGGCACGGCGCAGCACCACCGCGGCCGAGGCGTCCCGGGAAGGCCTGCGCTGTCCCCGTGCCGCAGGCGGGTCCCGCAGGACGACGAGGACCTGGCGGCCCAGCAGGTCCCGCGAGGCGTTCAAGCGGGACAGGAACGCCAGATGCTCGGCGGCGGCCTGCTCCAGCGCCGGGTGCGGCAGCTCCGGTGCCCGCCGCTCGACCGCCTCGATCAGGCCGGTCAGGTCCACCGGCCGGGCGCGAATGAGGATCTGCGCGGGTGCGTCCAGGGAGTTGAGCCACCGGCCGAACGCCCCCACCAGCGCGGCCTGCTCCGCGGCCGTGCGCAGGTGGAAGGAGAGGGTGGAGGTCTCCACCAGCACCGCCGTACCGCCGTCGGCCAGCTCCAGCGCCCCGTCGGTGCGGATGGCTCGGACCGGCAGCCGCAGCGGAGCGGGGAGCTTCCCGCGCAGGCGGCACCAGCGCGGCGGGACCGGGACTCCCTCGGGCGCGGCTACCAGGTCCTTGCGCGAGCGTAGGAACACCAGGGAGGCCAAGATGAACCGGTCCAGGGTGAGCCCGTCCCGGCGGCCCAGGGCGATCACCGCCCCGAGCGCCAGCAGCGGCAGCAGCACCGCCGCGAGCACCAGGACCGGCAGCACCTGGTGGAAGGCGTAGTAGACGGCGGAGGCGAGCGCACCGGTGACGGCCAGGACGACGATCTGTCGCAGTGTCAGGCCGTAGGCGAGCTTGTCGGGCCGGGCGACGTCGGCGGGAATCCGGGTGATCAGCGGCTCGGCGTCGTTCATCGCTTATCCCTTCTCGGCATCCGGCGGGGCGGGGGATCGAGCCGCAGGTGCAGCTGTCGGGGCCGGGACGGGCGGGTCGGCATCCCCGGCAACCGGTCCTGCATGTACGGCGGGCGCGGGCGGATCCACGGTCCGGTCGGCGGCGGGACCGGTGCGGGCACCGGGGCGCGCGGGACCCGGGTCACCGGGAACGGCAGGGCGATCTGGCGTCCCCGCCGGTCGGGAAGGCCGAGCGGGAGCTGGAGTTGCTGGGGCCAGGGCGGCCAGAAACTCGTGGACGGCCGTGACGGGTTCGGGGGAGCGGTCGAGCTGGACGGGGTCATCGTCGGGTTTCCTCCGGAAGCGTGCGGCCCACCAGGGGAAGGCCGCGGAGAAGGAGAGGGCGGAGAGGAGGGGCGCGGGCCGGTGCCCTTCGGGCCGCGCCCGGGAGCTCCGCCGCCTGCGGGACCACCGCCACCGCGCCGAGGAGGCCGGCCGCGCCCGGCGGATGCGAGCTGCCGCGAGGACGCCGCGCCGGAAGCGGCTCTGGTCTTGCGGAGCGCGCCGCCGACCGCGCCGAGGGTCTTGTAGACGACCACGGCCTTGACCAGCCGCATCAGCAGCTGCGGCCTGGCCTGCTGCCAGACGCTGCGCGCCACCCAACCGGGAATCTTGATCAGCACGTACAGCAGGCCGATCAGGATCAGCACGTCGAGGGCATCGGTGACTGTGGTCTGGTTCGCTCACGCGGTGATGCCGCCGGGAGTGAAGGCGTCCTCGGAGTCGGTCAGGTGGACGGTGAACGCGAGGATCAGCACCAGCGCCTGGAGCACCTGCATCAGCAATACGCCGACGAACCCGCGCCACCACAGCTTGGCGACGCCCTCGGTCTGCGGCAGCGCGTGGCACAGCAGCGCCAGCGGCGCGGAGATGATCAAGAAGAGCAGCAGGGTGACGCGGATGATCGCGATGAACGCCAGGAGCGTGCCCATCAGCACCGTGACTCCGGCGATCACCACGAGGTAGAGCACGGTGCCGTCCGGGTCACGCACGATGTCCAGCACCTTGCCCGCCAGCAGGTTTCCGGCCCGCTCGGCGCTCACGCCGTCCCCGAGCAACCCCGCAACCAGGCCGTTGGCGAGCCGGACCGCGTACTCCGACACCGTCAGCGACCCGTTGACCAGGATCACCGCCACCACCAGGCGCGGAGCGACCTCCTTGGCGGTGGTGGAGGTCTGGGCGCTGCCGTACGCCATGACGATCACTCCGCCCGCCAGGACGAACAGCACCAGCAGTGCGTTGGCCACCGCGGCGACCTGACCGGTCAGCTCCCGCACCCGCGACAGGACCGAGGGCGGCGGAGACGACAGCAGAGTCCGGCTGACCAGGCTGAAGGCCGGGTTGATCGCGTCCTTCACCAGGTCGGTGAACCAGTCGTTGACCGCCTCGTTCACCTTGCAGCCGACGTCCAGCAGACTGCACTCGTCGTCCTGTGCCGGTGGTGGGCTGATCCAGCTCACCTGCGGCGACGGGGTCGGAGACGGGGCCGGGGTGGCGAGTGCCGGAGGAGCGATCCAGCCGAGCAGGGCCACCGCGGCGGCGATCACCACCACGCGGAGGGCTGCTCGCGTGCGGGCCGGTGCCCGGCCGGGCGGGCGGCGGGTCACCGCTACGCCCCCACGATGCCTTGGAGGATGTTGACCAGCAGCGGCGCGAGCGCGGCGACGCCGTAGCCGATCCCGGCGTACCGGAGCGTCTTCTTCGCCGCCTCCACCTCGCCGGGATCGCCTCCGGCGAGGATGTAGCGGACTCCGCCGATGGTCAGGAACAGCGTCGCCAGTCCGACCAGCAGGCCGACGATCACATCACGCAGGTTCTCGATGACCTGGTTGAGCGACGACGGAGCGGCCAGCACCTCGACGGCCGCGCAGGCGACGCCGGTCCAGGCGAGCGAGCCGATCACCGAACCGGCTGCGACGGCCAGCGCCGTCCAGGTGACCCGCCGCCGGGCCGGTCCGCTGGAGAGAGACATGATCACTACCTCCTCGGGTGGTCGCGGAGATCCGCGGATGGAGCAGGTGCGAGAGGGCGCGGGCCCTCCGGTCCACCGGCCGGGTGGGCGTCCTCCTTCGAAGCGGTGGAAGTGCCGGTGCCGGTGGTGACAGGGACCGGTGGCCGGGATGCGGCTCGGCGGATCCGGAGCGCCCGCGCTGCCCTCGCACCTGTGGAAAGACTTGGGATGAGGGCCGGGATAGGACACGGCCCGCCGGAAATCGATCAGGCGTCGAAGCGGGACAGCTCGCCGCTGACGAGGGCCGCGACCAGGCGAGCCTCGGCGCGCTGGCGGCGCTTGAGCGTGGCCCAGTAGTCCAGGCCGTGCCGCCGGCAGTAGACGCTCAGCGGGATGTTCTCCAGCCGGGTGACGCCGAGGAGCTCCGCCATGTCAGCGGTGATCACCCGCTGGCGCACCGCGCCGGCCAGCAGCAGGTCCACGTGGCCGTTCGGGTAGGAGAGGCTCGGCTCCCCGACCGGGTCGGGCTCCGGTACGGCCTGCGGCTCGTCGGCGGGGTGGGCGCGCAGCACCGCGGCCTGCGTCAGCCTCGCCAGCCGCAGTGCCGGGTGCGTCCAGGCCAGATTGACTCGGTCGAGCGCCTCCATGAAGCAGGTCAGGACGTCGGCTTCGAGGTCTTCGCGCTCCCGGTTGACCTTCTCGCCCAGCCCTCTGGTCAGGCGGCGCAGCATGGGCATCGCCACGGCCACCGCCGCGACCATCCACGCCCCTCGATGCGTGCGGGCCTGCGTCACCAGGTGACGCCAGACCTCGTCCCGGGTGACCCGCCCGCAGGACGGGTGGAGCAGGATCGCCCGCAGCTCGTCCAGCGGGATGGGCCGGGCGGGAAGGCCCGGGCCGAGCGCCGCTCCGTCGACGGACAGCGGCTCAGGTCCTGCCATGAGCAGCCGGAACGCTCGCTCCGCGACGTCGAGCGGCAACTGCGAGGTGCCGGGGTGGTACGGCTGGGCGCCGGAGGAATCAGAAGACTGACGGTGGGTCTGGTGGTGCGGCATGGCGGCTCCCGATGCGCGGTCGAGTCGGACCCCGCCATGCCGCCAAAGGCCCCGTACAGGACCCGGACGGTTCATGTACGGACACCGGATGCCGTAATGATCCGGGCAAGGCATACACGCCTGCCGGAATCGGTGATGAGCTGCGAAAACGTGGAATCAGACGAGCCCGATGTCGCCGAGCTATCCGACCTTCCGGTTCGACGGAAACGCGATGACCTGGGGAAACGTGTCGGACGAGATCCGGAGCTTCAAGGTTCGGGAAAGTGCTGCGAGGTTCGATGCTCGGCATGGTGAATCCGGATGCATCGGATGACGGCCGACCAGATGGCGGAGGTGGAACCCGGCGGCAGCGTGCTGCCGGTCACCGTCCGAGAGGTCAGCTCGCTTCGTAGCTGAGCTGGATCAGAGGGAACGCCTTCTCCAGGTCGGCCTGGGTGCGGATGCGGAGCTCCAGGTCACCGGTGCCGTAATGGCCGATGTTCCGGACGTCGCGGCTGAAGCCCTCCTCCAGCTCGACGCCGGTCGGATCGACCTTCACGTAGACCAGGATCGTCTGGGACCTGGGGTGGATCTCGACGCAGGCGAAGTTCTTGATCCGGCGGAAGGCGAAGTAGAACTTCAGGACCTTCTTGGTGACGTCGTCCCCCAGGCCCTCGATGAAGGCCTCCAGCGTGCCGTACAGGTCGGTGAGCGGTTGCGGCGCCTGCGCGAGGGACTCGGTCACGGTTCTCTGCGTCGGTGCCGTGCCACCACCGGTCTTGGGAGGTGTGCTGCTCGCGGGCTCTCCTGCTCCGCTGCGGGACGCGACCAGCTCAAGGGCCAGCAGCTCGCCGTCGAAGTCGCGATACCGGACCAGCTCGATCGACCGGTTCATCTGCATGATCGCGTGCTCGTCGTAGCGGTTGAAGTCGCCGGCGACGCACACCAGCCGGGGATTGCGCCAGTCGATCTCCTCCGCGGCCTGCGCCCCGAGCTTCCGCATGACCAGCAGCTCGAACTCGCCCCGGTGGTCGAGGAGCCAGTCCAGGTAGAAGAGCCCCTGGTTGATGACGTTCTCGTTGCTGGCGCGCTTGTACTCGAAGATGACCGGGGAGCCGTTCTCGTCGATGCCGAGCGAGTCGATGCGGCCGCGATGCTTGGCCCCGGTGGAGTGCTCCGTCTCCAGGAAACGGACGCCGAACAACGTCTCCATGTTGTTCTCGATCAGGCGCTGGAGCGACACCTCGACGGCGAAGGCGTTCCCCTGCAGCTCGGCGGCCTTGCCGTCTTGGATCCGGAACAGCTTCAGATCGCTCACGTGCCAAGGGTACCCAGGGAGACAGAGATCTGATCTTCAGAGTCTCGACGCAGCTTGAAGTCGACAGGAGGCGGCTCCCGCTCATGCTGGCTGCCTACGGAGGGCCGACCCCTGCCATGAGCTCACCGCAGAGCTCGATGCTCAATGAGCGGCGACCGTCCAGCTCCTGGACGGAAACTGTCCGAAAATGCTCTGACCTGCAATAACGAGAGGATCGAGGGTTGTGGTGGACACCGCAGCCCTCTAGGGTTTCGCCTCCGGCTGTCCCAACCGGTACTCGGCGGCAGGTATTTGCCCAGGTGACAGGGATCAGGTGGTCCGGGTGACCGGGCCACATCACCGTGACGACCTCACCCCGCCCCACCGCCGACATCTCCACGACCTCACCGGCGCGACGGCACCTGCCGCTCAGCGTCTGGCTGACCACCGTCCAGTACGAATCGATCGCCTCCTGCCCAAGCGGATGCTGCGTGCCGGTCACCGGCAGGCTCGCCCGTGAGCTGATCAAGGCATGTACCCGGCTCGGTGACCTCGTCATCGACCTGCAGGCCGACACGCCGGCGGTGGTCTCCGGCGCGCTGTCGCTCGGCCGCCGGGTCACCGCCTGCACGACCGACCTCGATCTCGCCGAAGACATCTGGGAGAGCGTGCGCGTCTTCCACCCGGTAGAAGACCTGCCCGGAGCCGACCTGCGCTTCGCCCGGCCGGAGGACACCTACCTGGATCTGGCCCACCTGCGGGGCCGGGCGGCCCTGATCGTGGCACGGCACACCTGCCGCCGCCTCATTCCCGGCGGTCCGGCGACTTTGGTGAACGCCGTGGCCGAGCCCGCCGCGCTGCTGAAGGCCGGAGGTCATCTGGCGGTCATCACGGGCCTGCGCCGTCAGGACGGCCGCGCGCATGACCCGGCTCCGGAGCTCGTCCGCCAGGCCCGGGAGGCGGGCCTGGTCTACCTGCAGCACATCGTGGCGCTGCGCATTCCCGCCCGCCCCGACGCCTATCCCGCCGCACCTACCCAGGCCGTCGCGGTGGCCACCGGCCTCACCGGCACACCGGGAGTGCCCACGGCCCGGCGGGCGCACTGCGACGTCCTGCTGTTCGCCAAGCCCCACGGAAAGGAAGCGCGTTGACCGGATCGATCCCGTCGGTATGGGCCACCGGGCAGAAGCCCTCCCGCAGCCAGCGGCTGGGCCGCTACCTGCCCGAGTCGATGCGGCACCCGGGCAAGATGCTGCCCGCCATCGCCGCATCCGTGATCGCCACCTACACCCGCCCCGGCGAGCTGGTCATCGACCCGATGTGCGGGATCGGCACCACCCTCGTCGAGGCCGTCCATCAAGGCCGCGACGCGGCCGGAGTGGAGTACGAGGACAGCTGGGCGCGCCTGGCCGTCGCGAACCTCGCCCACGCCGCCCGCCAGGGCGCGACCGGCACCGGACGGGTGGTGGCCGCCGACGCCCGCCAGATCCCGCGCGTGCTGCCGGACCTGGCCGGGCAGGCCGCGCTGGTGCTCACCTCCCCGCCGTACGGCTCCCAGACGCACGGGCATGTCCGCTCCACCCGCGACTCCGGGCAGCCGGGCATCTGCAAGTGGAACCACCGCTACTCCCGCGACCGGACCAACCTCGCCCACCAGAGTCTGCCGACCCTGCTGGAGGGCTTCATCCGGATCCTGGCCGGGTGCGCGCAGCTGCTGCGCCCCGGCGGCGTGGTAGCGATCACGGTCCGGCCGTTCCGGCAGCGCGGTGAGCTCATCGATCTGCCCGGCGAGGTGATCGCGGCCGGGGAGGAGGCCGGCCTGGTCTTCACCGACCGGATCGTGTGCCTGCTGTGCGGGGTCGGCGAGAACCGGCTGCTGAACCGATCGTCGTTCTTCCAGCTGCACGAGGCCCGCAAAGCGTGGGAGCGCGGGACGCCGGTCCACGCGACCGCCCACGAGGACCTGCTCATCTTCCGCACCCCGCCGGCGGGCGCGACCGCAGGCCAGGCGCTGAGCGCGGCGGGGGAGAGGCGATGAGGCGGCTGCGGCCGGGACGCCGCACGTCACGGGCGGTGAACCATCGGATTTCGCTTGACCCGGCCCGGCAAGGCGAGCGTCGATGCTCCCCGCCCCGTGCGGCCACCCGCGCACCGGGCAGGCCGGACCACCGTGCGCCGCGCCTGCCCGGTGCGACGGCCGTACAGGGCGGGCCAGCGCCGAGCCCGCGCCGCCATCACGACCGGAGGCCGCGATGAGAGCCGGGCTGACGCTGGCGCAGATCCAGCAACTGCCCGCCGTGGTCGATCTGGTCACCGCCGGGCGGGCACTCGGACTGGGCCGCACCAAGGCATACCAGCTCGCCCGAGCCGGTCAGTTCCCTTGCCGCGTCATCCGGATCGGCAAGAGCTACCTGGTGCCCACCACCGGCCTGCTCGCCCTGCTCGACGCCCGCGGCGGCGACACCGAGGAGGACACCGATGGCTGAAGGCTCGACCTTCAAACGCTGCTCCTGCAAGGACGACACCGGAAAAGCCCTCGGGCAGAAATGCCCGAGACTGCGCCGCCCCAGCGGCGCCTGGAGCCACCGCCACGGAAGCTGGAACTACCAGCTGGAGCTCCCGCCGACCCGGGACGGCAAACGGCGCGGCCCGCTGCGGCGGGGCGGCTTCGACTCCCAGGAAGCCGCCGAGACCGAACTGGCCCAGGCCCGCGAGCTGCTGGCCCTGGCCGACCCGCACGATCCGGTCACCGGTGCGCGGATCGCCGACCTGATCAAAAAGACGCTCGCCGAGACCGGGGCCCTGCCCGCCGTCGAGACCGTCCGCCGCAAGATCCGCACCGGCCACGACCTGACCGCCGAGATCACGGTCGGGGAATGGCTGGAGGAGTTCCTCAAACGCAAGCGCACCATCGAAGAGACCACCCGCCGCTCCTACGAGGGCCACATCCGCCTCTACCTCGCGCCCTACCTCGGGCACATCAGGCTGGACCGGCTGAAGGTCAGCGACATCGCCGACATGTTCGACCAGATCACCGAGTTCAACGCCGCCATCACCGAACGCCGCACCAGCGACGACCCACGCGCGCGGGCCAGTGTGAAGCACCGGCGGCCGATCGGGATCTCCACCATGCACAGCATCCGCGCCACCCTGCGCCACGCCCTGAACCTCGCCATCCGCCAAGACCGCTTGCTCGACTTCAACCCCGCCGCCGTGCTGGAGATGCCACCCAAGACCCGACCCAAGGCGCTGGTGTGGACCGACGAACGAGCCCGGCGATGGCAGCAGGACTTCCGCACCCACCTGGCCGAGGAGAAACAGCGCCGCGGCGGACGCCGGGTCGACCCGATCGACGCCTACGTCAGCACACCCCGGCCCTCCCCGGTCATGGTCTGGACCCCCGCCCAGACCCGCCTGTTCCTCGAAGAAGCCCTCCAGCACCGCCTGTTCGCCCTGTACCGGCTGATCGCCCTACGCGGACTGCGCCGCGGCGAGGCCTGCGGGCTGCGCTGGAAGGACGTCGACCTGGAGGGCGGGACCGTCACCGTCGCCTGGCAGCTCGTCCAGCTCGCCTGGCAGGTCCACGAGGGCCGGCCCAAGACCGACGCCTCCGAGCGGACCCTGGCCCTGGACGCCGACACCACCGCCATCCTGCGCGCCCACCGCACCCGGCAACACCAAGAGCGCATCGCGCTGGGCGCGGCGTGGAAGGCCACCGGGTTCGTCTTCACCCAACATGACGGCGACCGGCTGCACCCGCAGCACGTCTCCGACCAGTTCCTGTGGCTGGCCTACCAGGCGGGCCTGCCACCGGTCCGGCTGCACGACCTGCGCCACGGCGCCGCCTCACTCATGCTCGCCGCCGGGGTGGAAATGAAGGTCGTGCAGGAAACGCTCGGCCACACCTCCAGCGCCTTCACCGCCGACACCTACACCAGCGTCTTCCCCGAGGTCGCCCGCGCCGCTGCGGAGAAGACCGCCGCCCTGCTGTTCGACAACGACACGGATCTTGCGCAGCCCGCCCGCCTGCTGTCCTTCCAACGCTGAACAACCAGCAGGGCCGCTCTCCTGCCCGGTGCACCGGCCGAGCAGGAGAGCGGCCCTTGTCGTCGCGCGGTCATGGAAGATCCGGAACGCTTGCGGAACGCTCGGGAAGGAGTCATCGCGGCGCGGGGCGACGTCATGACCGGTGAGAGCGGCGCTGCGGGCCCGTTTTGATCATGGTGTGTGCACGATCCGTGCACGCGAGCACGCCACGAGCGCGCAGGGACCGAAACTTCATTCCAGAGGAGGCCTGTCCTCCGAGTTTCCGCAGGTCAGGCCATGATCAAAAGCGCGCCCTGCAGGATTCGAACCTGCGACCGTCGGATTAGAAGTCCGGTGCTCTATCCAGCTGAGCTAAGGGCGCTCCTGCCTAATTGTGCATGATCCGGCGAGTGCCCATGCATCGGTTTTCTTACCGTGTCGTGAAGATCACTCCTCGAGGGGGGCCGGTATCCCATCCGGATGGTGCGTCCCGGGCCGGGAAGAGCGGGCCCGACGCGGGCGAACGGCGGCAGGGGAGGTGATGCGGGAGGATCCGGTCCGTTCGCCGGGACGCGTCCGGCCTCTCCGGGGCCGTCCCGCAGGGCGCGCGGCCGAATTACCGGCCGGGCCGGAAACGGTACAGAAGCAGGCCGGAAAGGATCGGAACCGGCATCATCATCGGATGGACAGGTCTAGGCTCAATTGCCATGTTCGTCGCCACGTCCCGCCGGGAGGTCCCCCTGCTGGGCGGTGATGTGACGGAAGGGGTGGTGCGCGTGGGCGACACCGTGCGCAGGCCCACCCGGCCGTCCACGCCGTCCGTCCACGCGCTGCTGCGGCACCTGGAGGCCGCGGGCTTCGACGGGGCGCCCCGGGTGCTGGGCATCGACGAGCGGGGACGGGAGGTCCTCACCTATCTCGAGGGCGAGTCCGGGATCCGCCCGCTCCCGCCGTACGCGGTGACCGACGAGGCCCTGACCGCCCTGGCCGGGCTGCTGCGGCGCTTCCACGACGCCGCGGCGACCTTCCGACCGGCTCGCGACGCGGTCTGGGAGGACGGGTCCAACGACGACCGGCCCCCCGAACTGGTCGGCCACTGCGACGTCAATCTCGACAACGTGCTCTTCCGCGACGGCCGGCCGTACGCGCTCATCGACTTCGACCTGGCCCGGCCGACGACCCGGCTGTTCGACGTGGTGACGGCCCTGCGCCACTGGGCGCCCATCGCCGACCCGGTGGACCTGGACCCCCTCCAGCGGGACCTGCGGGTCGGGCCGCGCCTGCGCCTGTTCTGCGACGCGTACGGCCTGCCGCCCCGCGACCGGCGCCGCCTGCTCGACCTGGCCCGCCTCCGCTTCAGCCGTTCCTACGTCATCATGCGGGCCAGGGCCGCCATCGGCGGCGGCTGGGCCCGGATGTGGGCCGAGGGTGCCGGGGAGCGCATCCGCCGGGCCGGTGCCTGGCTCGACGCCCACCAGGACGACCTCCATGCCCACCTCGTCTAGGAAGGCGACCGTGCCCGGGAAGACTGCAATAGCCGTGCAGGCCGTGAAGACCGTGCAGGCCGCGAAGAGTACGGACCTCGGGGGGAGGGCCCACGCGCTCGGCATGCTCGCCGGCGTCGTGCTCGACGCGGTCTTCGCCGACCCGCGCCGCGGCCACCCCGTCGCGCTGTTCGGCGCGGCCGCCGCCGCACTGGAGCGCAGGACGTACGGCGACGCCCGCGCCGCCGGCGTCGTGCACGTCGCCCTCTGCGTCGGATCCGCCGCGCTGCTCGGCGCCGCCGCCTCCCGGTCGCGCAACCCGTGGGCGCGGGGCGCGGTGAGCGCCGCGGCCACCTGGGCGGTGCTGGGCGGGACGACGCTCGGTCGGGAGGGCGCGGCCATGGCGGCCTTCCTGGAGGCCGGTGATCTGGACGGGGCGCGGGGGCGCCTGCCGCACCTGTGCGGGCGGGACCCGTCCCGCCTGGAGGAGGCGGAACTGGCCCGCGCCACGGTCGAGTCGATCGCGGAGAACACCTCCGACGCCGTGGTGGCGCCGCTGGTGTGGGGGGCGGTCGCCGGAGTCCCGGGACTGCTCGCCTACCGCGCGGTCAACACGCTGGACGCCATGGTCGGGCACCGCAACGCCCGCTACGAGCGGTTCGGCTGGGCCGCCGCCCGGCTCGACGACGTCGTCAACGCCGTGCCGGCCCGGATCACCGGGGCGCTCGCGGCCCTCGGCGCCCCGCTGGTGGGCGGCTCGGTCCGGCGGGCGGCGGCCGTGCTGCGCCGGGACGGCCACCGTCACCCCAGTCCCAACGCGGGCCGGTGCGAGGCGGCGTTCGCCGGTGCGCTCGGTGTCACGCTCGGCGGCGTGAACGTCTACGGGACCCGCACCGAGCACCGGCCGGAGATGGGTGACGGGCCCGGACCGTCGGTCGCGGACATCCGCCGCTCGGTGCGGCTGGCGCGCGCGGTAGGGTTCGCCGCTGCGGGACTCGCCGTCCTCGCCGCGCTGCGCGGGTGACCGCCGCGCCGGACGGATACGGCGCGGCCCGCGGTCGTGCCCGGGTGTCCCCGGGCCGGGAGGGAATGCGGCGGCGCCGCGACCGCCCGGCGCGGGGAGGGGTCCCGGGCGGAGTACGGCGGAGCCCGGCGCCGGGGACGGCGGCCGGAGGAAGGGCGGCACAGGGATGAGGGGCGCGCTGCTGGTCGCCGGGACGACCTCCGACGCGGGAAAGAGCGTCGTCACCGCGGGGATCTGCCGGTGGCTGGCGAGGCGGGGGGTGAAGGTCGCTCCGTTCAAGGCGCAGAACATGTCGCTCAACTCCTTCGTCACCGCCGACGGCGCGGAGATCGGCCGGGCCCAGGCGGTGCAGGCCGCCGCGTGCGGTCTGGAGCCGAGCGCCGACATGAACCCGATCCTGCTCAAGCCGGGCAGCGACCGGCGCAGCCAGGTGGTGGTCATGGGCCGGCCGCTCGCCGACGTCGACGCGATGGAGTACTGGCAGGTCAAGGACCACCTCCGGGAGATCGCGGTCGAGGCGCTGGCCCGGTTGCGGGACCGCTACGACGTGGTGGTCTGCGAGGGGGCGGGCAGCCCCGCGGAGATCAACCTGCGCCGCGGCGACATCGCCAACATGGGCCTGGCGCGGGCCGCGGACCTGCCGGTCGTCGTGGTCGGCGACATCGACCGGGGAGGGGTCTTCGCCTCGCTCTACGGGACGGTGGCGCTGCTGGAGCCCGCCGACCAGGTGCTCGTGGCCGGTTTCGTGATCAACAAGTTCCGGGGGGCGCGCGAGCTCCTCGAACCGGGCCTCGACATGATCAGAAGGCTGACCGGCCGAGAGGTGTACGGGGTGCTGCCGTGGCTGGACGGCCTCTGGCTCGACGTCGAGGACTCCCTGGCCCTGGACGGCAGGCCCGCGACCGCGGCGCGCACGCCGTACGGCCGGCAGACGCTGCGCGTGGCGGTGGTCCGGCTGCCGCGCATCTCCAACTTCACCGACGTGGACGCGCTGGCGGCCGAGCCGGGGGTGGTGGTGCGCTTCGTGACGTCCCCGGCCGAGCTGGACGACGCCGACCTGGTGGTGCTGCCGGGCTCCCGCGCCACGGTCTCCGACCTGGCGTGGCTGCGCGCCAGCGGCCTGGCCGAGGCGTTGCGCGACCGGGTGGTGCTGGGCGTCTGCGGCGGCTACCAGATGCTGGCCCGGACCATCCGCGACGACGTCGAGTCGGGCGCCGGGCTGGTCGAGGGGCTCGGGCTGCTGCCCGCGGCGGTGGAGTTCGCCCCGGACAAGGTTCTGGGCCGCCCGGTGGGCGAGGCGTACGGCTGCCGCGTGGCCGCCTACGAGATCCACCACGGCGTGGTGACGCCCGACGACGGGGCGGAGCCGTTCCTGGACGGCTGCCGCGCCGGGACCGTCTGGGGGACGACCTGGCACGGGGCGCTGGAGAACGACGACTTCCGCCGGGCGTTCCTGCTCCAGGTGGCCGCGGCCTCCGGCCGCGACTTCACGCCCGCGCCGGACACCTGCTTCGCCGCGCTGCGCGAGCAGCGTCTGGACGCCCTCGGCGATCTCGTCGAGCGGCACGTGGACACCGAGGCCCTGCTCCGGCTGCTGGAGGGCGGTGCCCCGCAGGGACTGCCGGTGCTCCCGCCCGGCGGACCCCTCCACGAGGCGCCGGATTTCTCGCAGAATGGGGGCATGGACGGTGAACCGTGATCGCCCGGCTCGCGGTGGTGCTCCTCGTCGTCGCGGTGGTCGTGGCGGTGGTGCTCGGCCTCGCCCTCGTGCTCCACACCTCCCGGGCGCGCCGCAGGCCCGTCGCCGACGACCCGAAGGAGATCCTGAGGCGGCGCTACGCGGCCGGTGAGATCGACGAGGACGAATACCTCCGTCGCATGTCCGGTCTCTCCCAGGACTGGTAGTCCGTTCCCCGGAGCCCCGGAGCCCCGGAGCCCCGGAGCCCCGGAGCCCCGGAGCCCCGGAGCCGTGTCAGGAGATGACGGGATTCACCGGCATGTCGCCGCCTTTCCGGTGATCATGGACGGTGGATCACCCGCCGTGCCGAGGAGACCTGGATGCCCGCGCTCGGAGCCGTCGCCACCGCCGCAGGGAAGGCCGTCGCGGAGCGGGCGGTGCGCGAGTGGCTCACCGCGCGCGGGAGCGGGGCCGAGCGGAACGCCGACCTGAAGGACCTGATCCGGACCGGCTTCCCCGACCGGTTCGTGCGCCGCAGCTTCGAACGCCAGCTGGCGGAGATCGCCGACGGCGTCGAGCGGCGGCTGGCCGTACTCGTCGAACAGGAGTACGCCGGGCTCACCGAGAACGACAGGGCCGCCGCGCTGCAGGAGGCGGTGGCGGTCCTGCGCGCCGCCGACCTGTCGGACCGGGTGCTCCTGGCCGCCGACCTGGACCCGGTCAGGCTCGCCGAGGACGTCCGGGCCGGCCTCCCGGACCCTGCGCGTCAGCTCGGTGGGGCCGGGGCGCGACTGTACGGCGTGCTGCTGGACGAATGCCTCGACTGCCTGGCCCGGATCATCCCGCCCCGCAACATGGCGGAGGCGAAGACGCTCGCCCTGGCGGGGGAGGAGGTGCTGCTCCTCCGCCTCCCGGGCGACCTCGGCGGACTCTCCGAGGCGCGGGCCGCGGCGACCGTGCGGGCCTGCTGGCTGGTCAACGGCCAGGAGGCGCTGGCGAAGCTGACCGCGCTCCGCCACATCCGGAAGGTCAAGCATCTATCCGTCTTGTCCGACTTGCCGGATGGGCTCCGCTTTCTCCGCTCCATGGCACCGCTGAGCGCGCTCTACGTGTACAGCTTCGACCGGGGAGACCCCGAGGATCCGGCGTTCCAACCGGAGCTGGAGGAACTGGTGATCCACGCCTATCCGGAGTGCTCACTGGACCCCGCTCCGCTCGGGCGGCTGCCGAGATTGCGCTCCCTGGTGATGGATGGGCTCGAACGGGGAGGAGGTCTCGCTTTCCTCGACGTCCTGCCCCGGCTGACCGAGCTCACGCTGTTCGGGCTGGACGGAGTCCGCGACTTCACGCCGGTCGCACGCCACACCGATCTGCGCGTCCTGAGGCTCTACGGGGCGGAGCAGCTCAGGGATCCGGCGTTCCTCGCCCGCTTCCCCGCCCTGGAGACCCTGGGGTTCGGCGCTTCCGGCGGCACGATCGACCAGCGGGCCGTCACCGAGGGCTGGCCTCGTCTGTCCGGTGTGGAACTCCACGGGTTCCGTGATGTGGACGATCTCGGTCCGCTGAACGCGCTCACCCTCACCTGGCTGCGGCTGTCCGGCATGCCGAAGGCGGCCGACATCTCCCCGCTGGCCCGCCAGCGTGGACTGCCGTGGGTGCATCTGGAACAGACCGCCGTCACCGACCTCGGGCCGCTGCGCGGACTCCCGTCACTGGAGACGCTCGCCCTCAGCGGAAGCCCGGTGGCGGACCTGGCGCCGCTGGCGGGCCTGAAAGCGCTGAGAACCTCTATCTGCAGAAGACGGCCCCCGTCCTCGACCTCGCCGTCTTCGCCGGCGGCCGGAACCTCGACATCCACGTCGACGCCCGGCAGGAGCTCCGCAACACCCACCTGCCGCACAGCACCGTGCGCGTCCGTCGTTCCTGACCCGGCGGGGCCGGGAAGAGACCGCGCCGGGCGAGCACCGCCGGACCGCCGGAGAGTGGAACGCTTGCCGGAACCGGGCAACGAAGACGAGCGCAAGTGTCAAGAACAGGTCATGGTCCGGGCAGCGGCCGCAGGGCACGATCTGGGGCATGACAGCGGTAGTGACGACCGAAGGACTGACCAAGTTCTACGGCAGGCGCCGGGGGTTGGAGGATCTCGACCTGGAGATCCGCCCCGGAGAGGTGTTCGGTTACCTCGGCCCGAACGGCGCGGGCAAGACGACCACCATCCGGCTCCTGCTCGACGTGATCCGGCCCACCCGCGGCCGGGCGAGCGTGCTGGGCACGGACCCGCGCGATCCCGGGGTCCGCGCGCGGGTCGGATACCTCCCCGGTGAGCTGGCCCTGGAGGGCCGGGAGAAGGCGAGCGAGTATCTCGCCTTCCTGGGCCGGGTCCGGGGCGGCGTGCCCGCGGCCAGGATCGCCGGGCTCGCCGAGCGGCTGGAGGCCGACCTGTCGGTGCCGATGGGCAAGCTCTCCAAGGGCAACAAGCAGAAGGTCGGCCTGATCCAGGCGTTCATGCACGAGCCGGAGTTCCTGATCCTGGACGAGCCGACCGGGGGCCTGGACCCCCTGGTCCAGCAGGAGTTCCTGGCGATGGTCCGCGAGGTGCGCGCGGCGGGCCGGACCGTCCTGATGTCCTCGCACGTGCTCGCCGAGGTGGAGGACGTCGCCGACCGGGTGGGCATCGTCCGCGCCGGGCGGCTGGTCGCGGTCGAGGAGGTCGCGGCGCTGAAGGAGAAGGCGGTGCGCCGCCTGGAGCTCCACTTCGACGCGCCCGTGCCGCCCGAGGCGTTCGCGGACCTTCCGGGGGTGCGGGACCTGAGGATCAACGGCGCGAGTCTGAGCTGCACCCTCGACGGCCGGCCCGACGCGCTGATCAAGGCGGCGGCCCGGTTCACCGTCGTGCACCTGGCCAGCGCGGAGCCCGACCTGGAAGAGATCTTCCTGGCGTACTACAGCGAGAACGACGAGGAGGGGCGCCATGCCCGCGCTGCTGTCTAAGACCCTGCGGGACTACCGCAGGACGCTGATCGGCTGGGCGGTCGGCATCGGGGCGTTCTTCGCGTTGTATCTGTCGATCTACCCGAACATCTCCCGGAACAAGGACATCTACGGCCCGGCGGCCCTGGCCAAGTATCCCGACGTGCTGCGCGACCTGCTGGGCGGGCTGCAGGACTTCACCTCGGGAGTCGGATACCTGCACAGCGTGGTCTACCAGATGTTCGGCCCGATGCTGTTCGTCGGGTGCGCGGCGGTCCTGGGCAACCGGGCGATCGCCCGGCCGGAGGAGTCGGGCACGCTGGAGCTGACCGTCACGCTCCCGATCGACCGCAGACGGCTGGTGGCCGAGCGCTTCGCGGCGATGGCCCTCGGCCTGCTCGCCGTCGCCGCGGTGACCTTCCTGCTCGCGTGGGGCGCGGCGGTCGCCGCCGACATGGACGTCCCCGCCGGCCGGATCCTGGCGGCGCACACCGGCGTCCTCCTGCTCGGCCTGTTCTTCGGCACGCTGGCCCTGGCGGTGGGTGCGGCCGCCGGTCGCCGGGGACCGGCGACGGCGGTCGTCGGCGCGCTCGCGGTCGGCGGCTACATCGTGGAGACCATGGGCAGGAACGTGGACGCGCTCTCCTGGCTGCGCTGGATCTCGCCGTTCCACTACTACCTGGAGGGCCGGCCGCTTTACGAGGGCTTCCCCGTCGGGGACTATCTCGTGTTGGCCGGGGCGACCGTCGTGCTGCTGATCGCCGCGATCCTCCTGTTCGACCGGCGCGACGTAGGGGTGTGATGGACGAGGCCGCGAGGGTGGCCGCCGACCTGCTCGGCGGCCACTCCCGGACGCTGCGTGAGGCGGCCGCCACCGGACGGCTGCCCGGCCGCCAGGCGCTCGACGGCTACCGGGCGGCCGGGGTGCGGGCCGCGGAGCTCGGCCTGCCGCTGCGGGAGCTGGTCGACGCCGCCCTGGCCGCGGCCGAGCGGTCCGGCCCGGAGGAGGCGGGCCGCTCCGGCCGGGCCGAGCGTCCCGCGGCCGTGCTTCCCGCGGTCGTGCTCACCGTGCTGAGGCGGGCGGTCGCCGCGCTGATGGAGGGGTATGAGAGCGCCCAGCGGCTGGCGATCCGGCGGGAGGAGGCGGCGCGCCGGGAGTTCGTCGACGACCTGCTCCAGGGGCGGGCCGACCGGCTCGCCGAGCGCGCCGAGCACTTCGGCCTCCGGCTCGCGGAGTCCTACGTGGTGGCCGTCGCCCGGTCGGCCGGGCCCGCGCCGCGCGGCGCGGAGGAGACCCGTCCCGAGGCGGCCGATGCCGGGGAGGCGGCGCCGCGGGAGGCCGATCCGGTGGTGCGGCGGATCGAGGAGGCGCTGATCACCCGCTTCGGCTCGCACAACGTCCTGGTGGCCGTCCGGGACGGCCTGCTGGTGTGCGTCGCGCCGGGCAGCCTCGCCGCGGCGACCGGCGAGTTCGCCCATCACGTGCGACAGGCGTTCGAGCCCGGCTGGCGGGTCGGCGTGGGGCGCCCGCACCGGGGACCCGGCGGGGTGGTCACGTCTTATAGGGAGGCGGCCAACGCGATCGAGCTGGGGGACCGGCTGGGCCTGCGGGCCTCCGTCCTCAAGGCGGCCGACCTGCTGGTCTTCCCCGTGCTGCTGCGGGACCGGGAGGCCATCGACGATCTGGTCACGACCGTGCTGAGCCCGCTGCTGACGGCCCGGGGCGGCCCCGGGCCGCTGCTCGACACGCTGGAGGCCGTCTTCGCCGTCCAGGGCAACCAGGCCGCCGCCGCGCGCCGGCTCGGTGTCAGCACCCGGGCCGTGACCTACCGGTTGGAGCGCATCCGCAGGCTCACCGGTTTCTCGCCCGACGACCCCACCCAGCGGTTCACCCTGGAGACCGCCGTGCTGGGCGCCCGCCTCCTCGACTGGCCCGCCCAGCCCTTGGAGTCGGAGCGGCGGACCTGAGCGTCGGGGGGGAGCCGAGAGCCGAGGTGGCGCGCCGGGGTCAGCGGGCCGCGGGCGGCGTCCCGGCCCGGACGTCCCCGCCTGCGGTCCCGGCGCTCCCGGTCCCGTCGGCCGAGCTCCTCGCGGTCCCGCCTGCGGTCCGGAGGCTCCCGGCGGGCGCGGCTTCGGCTTCGGCTTCGGCGGCGGTGACCGAGCGGGCCGTGACGGACCGGGAGACGAGCAGGACGGTCAGGACGCACAGTGCGGCGGCGGCGTAGAACACCGCGGGCAGCCCGGCCGCCGCGCCGAGGGCGCCGCCCGCCGCCGCGCCCAGCGGCCGGGACCCCATGCCGATCAGGCGCATGGTCGCGTGGACGCGCCCCATCAGCGCTTCGGGGACGAGCCGCTGCCGCAGCGAGACGAGGATGGTGTTGGAGACGGCGTTGGTCGCGCCGAGGAGCACGGCGGTGACGGCGATCGCGGCCGCGGTGGGAGCCAGGACGGGGACGAGCAGCAGGAGGGCGTTGACCAGGTTGACGGTGATCAGCGTCCTGACCTGGCCGGCGCGCCGCGCCAGCCGCTCGGCCAGCAGCGAGCCCGCCACCGCCCCCGCGGCCAGGAGCGCCGCGAGCACGCCGTACCCGGCGGAGGTGAGGCCCACCCGCGACCCCTCGCCGACGATCCAGAGCACGAAGACGGCGAAGTAGGCGTCGTTGGCGAAGTTGAGCACGCCCGCGAAGACGGCCAGGCTCCGCAGTACGCGGTGGTTCCACAGGTGGCGCAGGCCCTCGGCGATGTCGTAGCGGAGCGACCGGGTGGAGGGGTTCTCGACGCGGAAGCGTCCGCGCATGCCGAGCACGGCCAGCCCCGACAGCGCGTACAGCAGGGCGGGTGCCCCGAGCGTGACGGCGGCGCCGGTCGCGGCCAGGACGCCGGCCGCCGGCGCGCCGAGGAAGTTGTTGCCGACCGTCTGCGCCGCGACGAGCTTGCCGGTGGCGTCGGTGAGCCGCTCGCGCGGCACGGTCATCGGCACCATGGATTGCGCGGAGGTGTCGGCGAAGACCTCCGCGGCGCCGAGCAGCAGCGCCCCTGCCAGCAGCACCGGCAGGCTCAGCGCGTCCAGCCAGGCCGCCGCGGCGAGTGCGGCCAGCACGCCCGCCCGCGTCCAGGCCGCCGCGATCATCATCCGCCGCCGGTCGTGCCGGTCGGCCAGCGCGCCCGCGTGCAGGGAGAGCAGCAGCCACGGGAGCGTCGCCGCCGCGCTGACGAGCGCGACCAGGAACGGCGAGCGGGTCAGCGCGACCGCCAGCAGCGGCAGGCCCACGACGACGACGCCGTCCGCGGTGTTGGACAGCGCCGAGGAGGTCCACAGTCGGCGGAAGGATCGTCGTGGCATGCCCGCTCTCGGTAACGTGTGTGCAAAGGGAAGTATGCAAACGTTTCTTTGCAAAGATAAGGCTGCAACCGATGGATGACAAGAGCCGTGAACTCGACGCCTCGGCGCTCAAAGGGCTCGCGCATCCCGTACGGCTCCGGCTGCTGGAGCTGCTGGAGCGCGACGGCCCCGCCACGGCGACGCAGCTGGCCGCCAGGACCGGGGAGAGCACCGGATCGACGAGCTACCACCTGCGCCGGCTCGCCCGGCACGGTCTCATCGAGGACGCCCCCGGGCAGGGCAAGGGGAAGGAGCGCTGGTGGCGGGCCAGCCGGTTCGGCTTCGACGGGGACAGGTTCCGCCGCGACCCCGACACCGCGGACGCCGCGGAGCTGGTGCTCGCCGACCTCGTCCGCAGGCGTGGCGAGGACCTCGGCCGCTGGCTGGAGGAGTCGCGGAGCACCCCGCGCGAGTGGATCGAGGCCACGCTGGACCTGCGCGCCGTCCTGCGCCTGACCCGGGAGGAACTGGCGGACCTGGTCCGGGAGGTCGCCCGGGTCGTCGACGCCCACCGGGAGAAGGCGAAGGGGCGGCCGGAGGACGCCCCGGGCACCGCCCGCGTCATCGTGCACTTCGACGCGTTCCCGGTCGGGCTGGGGGAGCGGGACGCACCGGAGTGACGTACGGCGGCGCCGGTGCGGACGCTCCCGCCGGCCCGGAGAAGCCGGGACCCGCGGGGAGACCGGGACGCGCGGGAGCCGGTGACCTGCCGGGACGGCGCGCGGCCGCCGCCTCACGGGAGCGGGACGGCGTGCGGCCCCCGCCTCACGGGAGGAGGCGGCGGCCGCGCACGGGGAGGGGACGCGGCCGCCCCGAGCCGGGTGCGGCCGCGCCGGGAGCGGTCAGGGGATCAGCAGGAGCTTGCCGGTGGTGCGGCGGGCCTCCAGGTCCTCGTGGGCCCGGGCCGCCTCGGCCAGCGGGTAGCGCCGGGAGACGTGCACCCGGAGCTCACCGGAGGCCAGCCAGCCGTACAGGTCGGAGGCCCGCCAGGCGAGCTCGTCCTTGGTGGCGATGTAGGCGCCGAGGCTGGGGCGGGTCAGGAACAGCGACCCCTCCCGGGCCAGGACCTGCGGGTCGATCGGCGGGACCGGGCCGCTGGCCTGGCCGTACAGGGCCATCATGCCGCGCGGGCGCAGGGCGGCGAGGCTCTCGGCGAAGGTGGTCGCGCCGACCCCGTCGTAGACGACGTGCACGCCCGAGCCCGTCAGGTCGCGGACCGCGTCGGCGAAGCCCTTGTAGCGCAGGACCTCGTCGGCGCCGGCCCGGCGGGCCAGCTCCTCCTTCTCCTCGGTGGAGACCGTGCCGATCACCCGGGCGCCGCGGAGCTTGGCGATCTGGACGAGCAGCAGGCCCATGCCGCCGGCCGCGGCGTGCACCAGCACGTCGTCGCCGGGCTTGACCTCGTGCACCGAGTGGGTCAGGTAGTGCGCGGTCAGCCCCTGGAGCGTGACGGCCGCCGCGAGCTCGGGCTCCACCCCCTCGGGGACCATGAGCAGGTGGGAGACCGGGACCACGGCCTTCTCGGCGTAGCTGCCCATGACGTTCGCCCAGGCGACCTTGTCACCGACGGAGACCCCCTCGACGTCCTCGCCGACCGCCGCGACCGTGCCGGCGCCCTCGTTGCCGGGCACGAAGGGCAGCGAGAGGGGGTAGCGGCCCATCCGGTGGTAGACGTCGATGAAGTTCACCCCGCCGGCGGCGACGTCGACCAGCACCTCGCCCGGGTTCAGCTCGGGGTCCGGGTAGTCGGAGTACTCGAGGACCTCCGGACCGCCGGTGGCGGAGACGACTATGGCGCGCATCGTGGGGACTCCTTCGCTTCGGTGCCTTTTTCGATCATCCCCAACCGCGGAAGGGTCATTCACCGTCCCGCGGCCGGGGGCCGGGCCCGCATTCCGCGGTGCGCGGGCTCCTCGGCTCCCGGTCCACGCCCCCGGAACCCCCGCGGAGGGCCGTGGTCCTCAGGGCTGCTTCTGCGGGGGCGTGCCGCGCATCGTGAAGTTGTCGAAGCCCGCCTTCAGCGTGGCACCGCTCTTCTCGCCGACCCGGACGATCATGCCGACCTCCCCGCGCGGGAGCGGGTCGGCGTCCGTGGCGGACTGCACCCGCTCGCCGTCGACCCACATGGTGAGTTCCATCCCCTCGGCGCCGGCCGAGCACTCGGCCTGGATCCGGACCGGCTTGCCCTTGGGCAGGTCGAGGCGGACGGGCTCGGTCAGGTCGCCTCCGGCGCTCTTGACGGCGCGGCGGATGCGGGCGTTCCCCGAGGTGTCGATCAGGAACTCGTAGCGGGTCGCCTGGGTGGTGTCCTCGCCCCGGCAGAACAGCCCGTACTCGCCCAGGCCCGAGCTGCCGTTGCGCACGGTGACGTCGACGCCGAGCAGCAGCCGGTCCGGGATGACCGGGGTGGGGGTGACGGAGGGGTCCGGCGTGGCCGGCGGGGCGGTCGCGAAGGGGACCGGCGCGATCACCCGCTGGACCGGGTCGTCGCCGTCGGCGTCGGCGGCGTAGTACCCCTCGGGCACGTAGCCGTAGTTGCCGGTGGCCGGGTCGTAGGTGCCGCCTCTCCAGTCGCTGTTCTGGGTGAAGTCGTCCTGGTAGAGCAGCGGCAGGTCGGTCGGCGGGCCGCCCGCTGCGAGCGCCAGGTAGAGCCCGAGGCCCCCGGCGGCCGCGACGAGGGCGGCGGCCGCGGCTCCGGCGATCAGCTTCTTGCGCCGGGTCACCGCGGCCGGGGCGGCCAGGGCGGTCGGAGCGGTCAGGGCGGCCGGGGCGGCCAGGGTGGCGTCCGCCCGCCCGGGTCCGCCCGTGCCCCCGGGGCCCGCCGGTCCGTGCGCCGCCGTCGGCCCGGTGCGGGGAACCGGCCCGGGGTGCGCCGCGGGTCCCGGCTGCGGCCCCGGTCCCGCCTGCGCCCCGGGCCCGGGGTACGTGCCCGGTCCCGCCTGCGCCCCGGGTCCCGGGTATGCGCCCGGACCGGCGTACGCGCCCGGCCGCCCCTCCGGTCCGGCGTCCCCCTGCGGAACGGTCTCCCGCGGCGTCGGCGGGCCCTGCTGCCAGACCGCCTGGACCGAGTGCGCGGTCTGCTCCGGCGGGGCGGACCGGCCGACCAGGTGGTCGAGGAGCTGCTGGGCGGTGGGGCGATGGCCCGGGTCCTTGGCCATGGCGCGGGCCACCAGCTCGCGCAGGCCCGGCTCCATGCCCTCCAGCACCGGCTCGGTGTTGAGCACCTGGTAGAGCACCGCGTGCAGCGCCTCCCCGCCGAACGGCGCCCGGCCGCTCGCCGCGAACGCCACCAGGCAGCCCCAGGAGAACACGTCGCACGCCGGCGAGACCGGCTCGCCGCGCAGCACCTCCGGCGCCATGTAGCGGGGGGTGCCGATGATCTCACCGGTCCCGGTGACGCCGCTGAGCGTGTCGAGGGCCCGGGCGATGCCGAAGTCGATCACCCGGGGGCCGACCGGGGAGAGCAGCACGTTGGACGGCTTGAGGTCGCGGTGCACGACCCCGGCCCCGTGGATCGCGGTCAGCGCGGTGGCCACGCCGACCGCGAGCGCGTCGAGGCTGGAACCCCGGAGCGGGCCGCCCGACCGCACGGCCTCCTCCAGGTTCGGGCCGGGCACGAACTCGGTCACCACGTAGAGCTGGTCACCGTCGAGCGCGGCCTCCAGCACCGCCGCCGTGCAGAAGCGGCGGACCCGCCGGGCCGCGTCGGCCTCCCGCCGGAACCGCATCCGGAACTGCTCGTGCTGGCTGTACTCCGAGTTGATCACCTTGAGGGCGACCCGCTGGCCGTCGGGGGCCTCGCCGAGGTAGACGGTGCCCATGCCGCCCCGGCCCAGCCGGCTGAGCACGCGGTACCGCCCGATCTGCAGGGGGTCGCCCGGACTGAGGTTGTTCACTCGTGACACCTAACCGCAAACGCCGTCAAATGGGGAGCTCAGCGTACCGAGATCCATCGGCGTCCATCGGCCGGAGACGGCAGCGGCGGGGGGAAGGGGACGGGCCGTGAGGAGGGCGGGCCGCGGGGTCAGAAACCCTGGTAGGCCAGGCCGGGCAGCTCCGGGCCGAACCGCCCGGCCGCGGTCCGGAAGCGCAGGGCGCTCTCCGTCTGGATCCGGGTGATCCGCTGGACCGTCAGCCCGCACAGCAAGGCAGAGACGACCACCGCGGCCAGCTCGGGCAGACCGATGCCGGTCAGGTCGGCCGTCCCGTGAGCGGGGGCCAGGGGGAGCCGGAGCAGGAGGGCGAGGGTGGCCAGGCAGCTCAGCCACCAGGCGGTCAGCAGCGCCAGCCAACGGCCGCGGTGCTCCACCTGCGGGCGGGAGTCGCGCCAGAGCCGGTCGACCAGCACCGGCGGGGCCACCAGGTTCAGCCCCGGCACGAGCCAGCCCGCCAGGACCGGCGCGGCCGAGGGGGCGCGGGAGCCCGCGGGCGCGGCGGGGCCGGAGGGCGCGCCGGCCCACCGCCGGGCCCGCACCAGCCAGAACAGGTAGGCGGCGGCCGCGGCGGCCGTGGCCGCCGCCACGAGGATGACCAGGACGGCGAAGGTGGTGACCGCGCCGACGAGGGCCTGCGCGCCGGGGGCGCGGGGGTCGCCGCCGAGTGCCGCGATCTCCCGGGCCAGCCGGCCTCCCCGCACCCACTCGAACACGGCGAGGGCGGTGACCGCGGTCACCTGCAGAGCGAGGGCCGCGTAGACGAGCGCGGCAGGCCTCGTGCTCGGCGGCGGGGCAGGGCGCATGTGAATCTCCCCCCGGGCATGCGCTGAAGGGCTTGCCCTTCTTCTATCCCGCCTGTCGTCGCGCCAATCAACTCACCACGCCGGACTCCCACGCCCAGGCGGCGATCTCCACGCGGTTCCTCGCCCCGAGCTTGGCCTGGATGCTCCCCAGGTGGGTCTTGACCGTCGAGAGCGAGACGAACAGCTCGGCGGCGACCTCCTGGTTGGTCCGGCCCCGCGCCACCAGCCGGACCACGTCCAGCTCCCGCTCCGTCAGCGGCTCGGCGGGCGGCCGGGAACGGCCGGCCGGAGGGCGGGCCAGGTGCTCCAGCAGCCGCACGGTCACCGACGGGGAGACCAGGGCGTCCCCGGCGGCGGCGGCGCGGATCGCCTCGATCAGCAGCGTCGGCCCGCTGTCCTTGAGCAGGAACCCGGTCGCTCCGGACCGCAGCGCCCCGTAGACGTACTCGTCCAGGTCGAAGGTGGTGACGATGACCACCCGCATCGGGTCGGGGACGCCGGGACCGGCCAGGATCTTGGTGGCCTCCAGGCCGTCCAGCCGGGGCATCCGGATGTCGAGCAGGCACACGTCGGGCCGCAGGCGCCTGGCCTGTTCGACCGCCTGGGCGCCGTCGGCGGCGGTCGCCACGACCTCCATGTCCGGCTGGGCGTCCAGGATCATCTGGAAGCCGGTCCGCACCAGCTCCTGGTCGTCGGCGATGAGCACCCGAATCGTCACCCGGCAGATTCTGCCAGGTTCCGGGCCGATCCGACTTTCGGCCGACCCGGCACCCGCCGGATCGCCCCCTCGGCCGATCCGCCGCACCTCCGCCACCCGCGAGAGTGCTGCCATGACTGCTGTTGTTCTCGAAGGGTCCGGCCTGGTCAAGCGTTTCGGGCCGACCGTGGCGCTGGCGGGCGCCGGACTGGCGATAGGCCGCGGCGAGGCCGTGGCCATCATGGGGCCGAGCGGGTCGGGCAAGTCGACACTGCTGCACTGCCTGGCGGGGATCATGAAGCCGGACGAGGGGGAGGTGCACCTGCTCGGGCAGCGGATCGACACGATGGGGGAGCGGGAGCGCAGCGCGCTGCGCCGTACCCGGTTCGGGTTCGTGTTCCAGTTCGGCCAGCTCCTGCCCGAGCTCCCAGCCGACGAGAACGTCGCCCTGCCGCTGATGCTGGGCGGCATGTCCCGGGGCGACGCCGTACGGCGGGCCCGGGAGTGGTTCGGCCCGCTCGGCCTGGGCGGCATGGAGGAGCGCCGCCCCGGTGAGCTGTCCGGCGGCCAGGCCCAGCGGGTGGCGATCGCCCGCGCGCTGGTCACCCGGCCCGCGGTGGTCTTCGCCGACGAGCCGACCGGCGCGCTCGACCAGGCCACCGGCCACGACACGATGCGCCTGCTGGTGGAGGCGACCCGGGGCAACGACGCCTCCCTGGTGGTCGTCACCCACGATCCGCAGGTGGCCCGCTGGTGCGGCCGCACGGTCGAGGTCCGCGACGGCCGGATCCTGACCGGGGCGGGCGTGTGAGCGCGCTGCCGGGGCTCAGCTGGCGGCTGCTGCGCGGGGGCGGGCGCCGGAACATGCTGGGCGCGGCGCTGACCGCGGTGGCGGTGGCGGTCTCCACCGCGCTGCTGCTCTTCGCGGTCTCCGCCAACCTCGCCTTCCAGGGACGCGGCGACCGGGAGGCGTGGCGCAACCCGGTCCCGGCGCAGGGCGGGGCCGTCGCCGTCCAGGCCGTGCGCACCGACTACGTGCGCGAGGAGCGGATCACCGTCGTGGAGCTCGCCGCGCTCTCCCCTGACGCGCCCCCGCCGCCGGGCCTGGAGCGCTTCCCCGCGCCGGGCGAGGTCTGGCTCTCCCCGGCGCTGGCCGAACTCGCCCGGCGGCTCCCGGCCGACCAGCGGGCCGCCCGGTTCGCCGGGAAGGGCGGCGGCACGGTCGGCGACGAGGCGCTGATCCACCCCGGCGAGCTGGTCGCCGTGCGGGGATGGGCACCGGACGCCGCGGTGTTCGCCGTACGGGACGGGCGGGAGACGGACGGGCCGCGCGAGGGCGTGGCGCCCACGCGCATCTCGGACTTCACCGGGAAGCCGTCCTTCGACGCCCAGGGCTACCAGGCGCTCGCGCTGATCGCCAGCGTGCTGATGGTCGTGCCGCTGCTCGTGTTCGGGGGCGCGGCGGCCCGGCTCACCGTGGCCCGCCGCGACCAGCGGCTGGCCGCGCTCCGGCTGGTCGGCGCGACCGGGGGCCAGGTGGTCGCGATGACCGCCGCCGAGGCGGTGATCACCGCGTCCGCCGGGGCGGTCGCGGGCGCGCTCCTGTACGGCCTGCTGATCCCGCCGCTGACCCGCATCGAGATCGGCGGCGGCCCCTGGTTCGCCGCCGACCTGTGGCCGGGCGTGCCGTACACGCTCGCCGTGCTGGCGGCGGTGCCGCTCCTCGTCGGCCTGTCGGCGGTCGTCGGCCTGCGCCGGGTCGTGGTCAGCCCGCTCGGCGTGGCGAAGCGGGAGACGCCGCCGGCGATGCGCTTCGTGCGGGTCGTCGCGCTGCTGGCGGTCCTGGCCGTGGTGCCCGCGCTGAGCGCCGGGACCGGCGCCGGGGTGATCGCGGTGGTGCTGGGCCTGGCCTTCCTGTCGATCAACCTGGCCGGGCCGTGGGTGGTCGGCGTGATCGGCAGGGTCACCGCGCGCACGGCGCGCGGGCCCGCCCGGCTGCTGGCCGGGCGGCGGCTGGTGGACGACCCCAGGTCGGCCTGGCGGACCGTGAGCGGCGTGGCCCTGACCGGGTTCGTCGCGGGATTCATGCTCCTGCTGAGCCCCACGGCGGACATGCTCGGCGAGTCCGACGCCTCCCGGCTGCGGATCACCGTCCCGGCGGAGCGGGCCGCCGCGCTCACCGGGCAGGCGCGCGAACGCCTGGCCGAGGCGGGCGTGCCCGCCGGGGTCGAGGTCACAGGAAAGGGCGAGGAGCGGACCCTCGTCGTCGCGCTCGCCGGCGGGCGGGACGCGGGGGAGGTCCAGGCGGGCCGGGGGACCCGGGGCGCCTCCGGGGACGCGCAGGGGAGCGCCTCGGGCGGGGACGGCGGGGCGGCGGCCGCCCAGGTGGACGCGGCACTGGCCGACCGGGCCCGCACCGCGCTCGACGGCCTGGTCCCGGGCCGCAGCGCCACCTCCGAAGCGGACGAGGACCGGTTCGGCCTGGTGCTGATCGGGGACATCGGCACCGGGACGCTCGTGGTGCTCGTGGTCTCGTTCCTGGTCGCCGTCGTCAGCGCCGGGATCACCGCCGTCTCCTCGGTCCTCGACCGCAGGCAGACCTACGCGCTGCTGCGCCTGGCGGGCACCCCGCTGCGGGTCCTCGACCGGGCCCGCCGCGCCGAGACGCTCATCCCGCTGGCCGTCATGGGCGGAGGCTCCATCGCGGTCGGCGTGTTCTGCGCGCTGCCGTTCGCGGTCACCTCGGTGAACACCCGGGGACTGGTCACCCTGCTCGCCTGCGTGGTCCTCGGCTTCGCCGGGGTGATCGGGGCGGGGGCGGCGAGCGCCCCGGTGCTCCGGTCGGTCACCGAGAACCCGGCGCCGCGCCCGGACTGAGCGCGGTCGGGGATCCCGCCGACGGCCGCGGCCGGGGGATCCCGCCGACGGCCGCGTCGCGGCCGTCGATGCAGGACGGCCGCGGCCGTCAGCCCAGGACCAGGTCGCGGATCGTGCGCAGGGAGGGCTCGTCGCCCGGCCCCATGACGAGCAGGTGCGTCACAGGGCTCTTGCGCCAGGGCTCCAGCCGCTCGCGGATCCGGCCGGGCGGGCCGACCAGGGAGATGCCGTCGGCCAGCTCGTCCGGGATCGCGGCGAACGCCTCGTCCCTGCGCCCGGCCAGGTAGAGCTCCTGCACCTGCCGCGCGGCGTCGGCGTAGCCCATCCGGCCGATGATGTCGGCGTGGAAGTTGCGCTCACGCGCCCCCATGCCGCCGATGTAGAGGGTGAGCATCGTCTTCACCCCGTCCAGTGCCGCCCGCACGTCGTCGGTGACCAGCGTCATGACCATGGCCGCGATGTCGAACCCCGGCCGGGCCGCGGTCAGCGACGGCCCGTACATCTGCTCGATCTTCTCGGGGAACGCGAACAGCGGGAGCCAGCCGTCGGCGATCTCGGCGGCGAGGGCGACGTTCCGCGGCCCCTCGGCGCCGAGGTAGAGGGGGATGTCCGGGCGCAGCGGGCGGGTGATGAGCTTCAGCGGCTTGCCGAGGCCGGTGACCCCGGCGCGGTCCCCCGGCCGCACCGGGAGCGGGTAGTGCTCGCCGTCCGCGGTCACGGGCCCCTCGCGCCGCCATATCCGGCGCATGATCTCGACGTACTCGCGGGTGCGGGCAAGCGGTCTGCCGAACGGCACGCCGTACCAGCCCTCGACCACCTGGGGGCCGGAGGCGCCGATGCCGAGCAGCAGCCGCCCGCCGGTGAGGTGGTCCAGCGTCATCGCGGTCATGGCGGTGGCCGCGGGGGTCCTGGCGGCGATCTGCGCGACCGAGGTGCCCAGCTTGATGCGCGTGGTGCGCGCGCCGTACCAGGCCAGGGGAGTGAAGGCGTCGCTGCCGTAGGCCTCGGCGGTCCAGACCGACTCGTAGCCGAGCCGCTCGGCGGCCTGGACGAGCGCGGTGGCGTCGTCGGGGTCGCGCTGCCAGTAGCCGAGGTTCAGGCCGAGCCTCAGATCGGTGCTCATGGTGGGGCCTTTCGTCCGGGTACGGCTCCGTATTGGAACAGGTTCTATTCCACTTGGCGGAAGGTCCGGTGTCGAGACCGGGACTTCGGGGAAACGTGACACCGTGTTGAACGCCGCCCGAAAGGCCCTTTGCCTGTTTCCCCTGCTCACCCTCGGTGCGTCCACGGCTTTCCCGGCCGTGGCCGAGGTGTCCCCGCGGCCGAACGTCGTGTTCGTCCTGGTCGACGACCTGGGGGTGGGAGATCTGCAGAAGTTTCCGAATATCTGGAACGAGTTCGTCCGTGCGGGCACCGGTTTCGACCGGTTCTTCGTGCCGAACTCGTGGTGCTGCCCGTCCCGCGCGTCGATCCTGCGCTCCCAGTACGTCCACAGCCACGGTGTGCTGACCAACACGGCACCGGAAGGAGGGTTCGAGCGCTTCCACGCCAAAGGTCTGGAACGCTCCAATATCGGGGTCTGGATGAAGAACGCCGGATACCGTACGGCGCTGATGGGCAAATACCTCAACCACTACCCGGGCGCCGCGGCCCCGGCCACGCACGTGCCGCAGGGCTGGGACGAGTGGCACGTGCCGGTGCGCAGGCTGTACGAGGAGTACGGCTACACGCTCAACGAGAACGGCAGGCTCAAGGCCTACGGGCACGCGCCCGAGGACTACCTGACGGACGTGCTCAGCGCCAAGGCCGACGCGTTCGTCTCCAAGGGGGACGACCCGTTCTTCCTCTACCTCGCGCCGGTCGCCCCGCACCTGCCCGCCAACCACGCCCCGCGGCACGCCGGCGCCTTCGCCGGGCACACGGCCCCGCGCACCCCCTCCTTCGACCAGGAGGACCTGTCCGCCGAACCCCGGTGGCTGCGCGGCCGCAAGAGGCTGACCCCGCGGCGGATCGAGAAGATCGACGAGATGTACCGCGACCGGCTCCGGGCCATGCTCGGCGTGGACGACCTGGTCGGATCCCTGGTCAGGGCTCTGCGCGCCGCGGGGAAGCTGGAGGACACCTACCTGTTCTTCGGCTCGGACAACGGCTTCCACCTGGGCCAGCACCGGCTCCCCCAGGGCAAGACGACCCCGTTCGACGAGTCGATCCGGGTGCCGATGTACGTCCGGGGGCCGGGGATCGCGCCCGGCCGCACCATCCGCGAGGTCGCCTCCAGCGTTGACCTCGCGCCCACCTTCGCCGCCCTCGCCGGCGCCCGGCTCCCCGCCTTCGCCGAGGGCCGCTCCCTGCTCCCCCTGCTGCGCGGCCGGACCCCCGCCTCCTGGCGGCAGAACGTGCTGGTCGAGTTCCACCGCCCGGCGAACCCGTCCTCGGCCGCCCAGACCCCGGTCCCGCCGTACCGGGCGATGCGCACCGCCCGGCACACCTTCGTCCGCTACGCGACCGGCGAGTACCAGCTCTACGACCTCGTCGCGGACCCGTACCAGCTGCGCAACCTCGCGGGCAAGGTGCCGCGCTCGGTGATCGCCCGCTTCGAGCGCCAGCTCGACGCCCTGGCGGCCTGCTCCGGGGCGTCCTGCCGGGCCGCCGACTCCGTCCCCCCGCCGGCCTTCACCGTCCCGCCGCCGGACCCTCCGCCGTTCGACCCCCCGCCGCCCTCCCCGCCGTCCGGCCCGGACGGCTGGGAGAGCGGCCCGGCGGACACGCTGTGGACGGGCCCGGCGGGCGGCGGCCTGTGAGCGGCGTCCAGAGGCGCGACGCCCCCGTGGACGTCAGAAGCGGAACACCGCGGCGATCTCGCCGGGAACGTCGAGTTCGGGGACGAACCACAGCTCGGCGTCGGTCGCCGCGATCGCCCGGGCCAGCGCGGCGTCCGCCCGGTCCTGCACCGGCTCGGCCACGCCCCACTCCTGCATCTCCTCGCGCTCCACCGCGAGCTGGCCCCCCTCCGGGCCGACCCACATCAGGGCGTCCGAGTCCGGCCGGTCGACCATCAGCACGGTGTCCACCCGGCCCTCGCGCAGGGCGCACGCCACGTCGGACAGGCCGCAGGCCGCCAGCTCCTTCGCGGACCCCTCCTCGTAGCGTTCCAGCAGCTCCTTGCGCCGCCGATCCAGCCAGGAGTCGATCGCGGCCTCCACGTCCTGGTTGAACGGGAACGGGTCGCTGCCCGTGGCCCGGCTCCCGTGGTCCACCACGACCAGCCGGTCGGACGCCTCCTTGCCGAGCTTGTCCACCAGCAGCGGCCGGGACTGCGGGTCGCCGGCCACGACCACCAGCTCCGCCCCGACCCGGCGGACCTCCTCGTCCACCGCCTCGGCCACCGCCCGGGCGTTGCGCGCCCAGGTCTCCTCCACGTTGTTCTCGTAGTGCCGCTGGGACCAGCCGCCCTGGGAGGTCTTCTGATGCGGCCAGTCCTGCACCTGCACCGACGTACGGCGCGGCGCGCCCGGACCGACCGTGACCACGTCCGCGCCCAGGTGGTCGATGATCACCCGCACGTGCGGCACGTTCTCGCCCCGCTGCGCCAGCAGCGGCATGACGTGCGGCAGCGGCGACCAGCGGGCGGTCGCCCGGCGGGGCGGCTCGGCCAGCGCCTCGGTGTAGAGGATCTCGCCGCCCGCCGCGAACGCCGCCCGGCCCGGAGCCGCCGCGTTCACGTCGGTGAACAGCTTCTCGAGAACCGCGAGGGTCGCCTTGTCGGTGTCCGCCAGCTGCTCACTGAGCGCCTTCCAGCGCAGCTCGACCTGGTCACCGCCCTGCTCCATGGCGCGGTCGGTGTTGAGGTACGCCGATGCGTACGGCCCCTCCCGCTCGTACAGGGGCCGGAGCATGTCCAGTTTCATCCCTGATCCTTCTTCTCCGTGACGGAGCCGAGCTCCTCCGTGCCGTATCCGAGTGCCTGCGCCACGTCCGCCATGTTGGTGAAGGTCGCGTTCGGCAGTGACCGGACGGCGGCGAGCACCGAGTCCGGTGCACCCTGCTCCTCGGCGCGGGCCAGCAGGGTGTCGCGGTCGGCGGGGAAGACGCCTGTGCCGCTGATCCACTTGGCCAGGTTGCCCCGGCGTTCCACGTCCTCGTAGGTCATGCCCTCCGGAGCGCCCGGCTCGCGGTCGGCCGGCCGGGACGCGGAGCGCGACAGGCCGCCCTCCCCGGGAGCCGGCATCGGCTCGGGCTCCTTCCACTCCTCGGCATGCGTAGTGCCGCCGCTGCGGGTCATCCCCTCGGTCTCGTGCTTCTGCTGCTCGTCCAGTCGCGAACCGTGCTTGGCACTTCCGCGTTCCATCAGGAGTCACCCCTCTCACGCTGTGGATAATCCACACCCATACCCGGCGGGTCCGGGGCAAACATGCAGGCCGCGCCGGTCTCGTCTCCCGGTGCCGTTTCCGGGAGGAGCGGGACCGCGACGGCGGAACGGACTGGTCCGGCGGGCGCCGTGCCGCCACCCTGAAGGCAGGGTGACGGCACCCGGAGGCGAGGACGGTGAGCATCGATGATCACGGTTGTCGGGGTCGGCGGACGGGGGGTTCCGGCGCGGGCGCGCGCTCGGCTGGAGGAGGCCGCCCTGCTCACCGGGCCCGACCGGCTCCTGGAGCGCGTCCGCCCGCTGCCCGGCCGGGCCCGGGTGGTCACCGGCCCCCTCCGCCGGGCCGTGGCGGCCCAGCGGGAGGCCGGCGGCCGGCTGGTCGTGCTCGCCGCGGGCGACCCCGGGTTCTTCGGCGTGGTCGCGGAGCTGCGCGCCTGCGGCGTCTCCCCCGAGGTGATCCCCGCGCCGTCCCTCGTGTCGGAGGCCTTCGCCCGGGCCGGACTGTCCTGGGAGGACGCCCTGGTCGTGACCGGGGAGCGGCTCGACCGGGTGGCGAACGCCTGCCGGGCCCATCCGAAGGTCGCCGTGCTCGCGGCGCCCGGCACCGGGCCCGCCGAGATCGCCAGGGAACTGGCCCCCACCACCCCTCGGACCCTGATCGTCTGTGAGGACCTCGGCGGCCCGGACGAGCGGATCACCCACAGCCGGATGGGGGAGGCCACCACGCGGCCGTGGAGGAACCCCGAGGTGGTGATCGTCCTGGACCCGCTGCACCGCGCCCCCGCGGAGCCCGTGTGGGTCTCCGGGGCCCGGCCCGGCCCCGCCGGATGGGCGCGCGACCCCGGCGGCCCGGCGGCGGGTCCCGACGGTGTCCCCGACGGTGTCCCCGACGGGGCCTCCGGCGGGTCCGGCCGCGGCCTGAGCCCGCAGGTGCGGGCGTTCGTGCTGGCCCGGCTCGGCCCCCGCCTCGGCGACCTGGTCTGGGACATCGGCGCGGGCGGCGGGGAGATCGCGGTGGAGTGCGCCCTGTTCGGCGCGGCCGTGGTCGCGGTGGAGCCCGAGGAGGAGGCGTGCGCCCGGCTGCGCCGCGCCGTCCTCGCGCACGGGGTGAAGGTCGCGCTGGCCCGGGGCCGCGCTCCCGCCGCCCTGGAGCCGCTGGCCGACCCGGACGCCGTCTTCGTCGGCGGCGGCGGCACCGACGTGATCGCCGCCTGCGCGGCCCGGCGCCCCCGCTCCCTGGTGGGCGCCTTCGGGACGGCCGAGCGGGCCGCCGCCGCGCTGGACGTCCTGCGCGGGCACGGCTACCGGGCCGAGGGCGTGGAGATCCGGTCCTCCCCGCTGTCCGCCGGCCGCGGGCGGCCGGACGGCCTCCCCGCCGCGGAGCGGGCCGCCGGGCAGGCCGTGCGGCAGGCCGCGAAGAAGACCGCGGAGAAGGCCTTCGTCGTGTACTCCACCGGCCGCGGGCCGGAGGAGACCACCGGTCCGTGACCTGTCCGGAACGGGCCGTCATGGACTATCCTCGGCGGTCGCCGCTGCGTAGTTCCAGGTCAAGGTCATTGGAGTCCCCTTATGAAGCCGCCGCTGCTGCTCATCGGGCAGGGCTCGCTCGACGACGGCGGATCCGCCGAGTTCGGCAGGTTCGTCCACCGGCTCCGCTGCCGTCTCGACGGGGTCGCCGCCGACGTCTCCGGGGGATTCGTCACCAAGGCCAGGCCGCGCCTGAGCGAGTCGGTCGCCTCGCTGGTCGCCCGCGGGCACCACCGCATGGTGGCGGTCCCGCTGAGCCTGGCGGGGGACCGGCGGACCGGCGGCGAGATCTTCGCGATGGCCCGCGAGCAGGAGCGCCACCCGATGCTCACCTGCGACTACGGCCGTCCTCTGGGCCGCGACCCCCGCCTGCTCGCGCTGCTCGCCGAGCGGCTGGCCGACGCCGCGGCCGAGGTGCCCCGCCTCCGCCTCGTGCCCGCCGCCTCCGCCGCCTCCGGAGGCGGCCCGCCCGACGACGAGCCGGAGCGGATCGAGCCCGGCGAGACCGCCGTGGTCCTGGTCGGCGACGGTTCCACCGACCCGGGGGTCAACGCCGACGTGCACGGGGTCTCCCGCCTGTTCTGGGAGACCCACGCGCCCGAGTACCTCACCGTGGAGACCGCCTTCGCCTCCCTCACCCCGCCCGGCGTGCCCGGGGGGATCGAGCGCTGCCGCCGCCTGGGGGCCCGGCGGGTGATCGTCCTGCCCTACCTGCTGTTCGCCGGGGGCCTGCTGGAGAAGGTCTGGGCGCAGGCCATGGCCTACGCCGCCGGCCACCCCGAGCTGGACGTGCGCTGTGCGGAGGTCGTCGGCGACTGCGAAGGGCTGGCCGACGTGGTCGTCGAACGCTACGAGGAGGCGCTCGGCGGCGGCGCCCGCTGAACTTCTCCGCAAGACCGGCTTTCCGGGAGACTGAGGGCATGACGTCCCTCGAGCAGACCCTCGCCGCGATCCGCCCCGCCGATCCGCAGGCCGTCGCCGACGCACGTGCCCACCAGGACCGGCTGACCAAGCCCCGCGGCGCGCTGGGCGTGCTGGAGGAGGTGGCGGTACGGCTCGCCGGTGCCGCCGCCGCCAGCCCCCCGCCGATCCCCGCCCCCGCAGCGCTGGCCATCTTCGCCGCCGACCACGGCGTCCACGCCCAGGGGGTCACCCCCTGGCCGCAGGAGGTCACCCAGCAGATGGTGGCCAACTTCCTGGCCGGCGGCGCCGTGGCCAACGCCTTCGCGGCGCAGGTCGGCGCGAGCGTGACGGTCGTGGACGTCGGCGTCGCCGCCGACCTGCCGCCCGCGCGGGGCCTCGTCGTCGACAAGGTCGCGTACGGCACGGCGGACCTGTCCCGGGGCCCGGCGATGACCGGGCGGCAGGTCGTGGCCGCGCTGGAGGCCGGGATCGCGGTGGCCGGACGGCTGGTGGGGCAGGGCGCCCGCTGCCTGGTCACCGGGGACATGGGCATCGCCAACACCACCGCCTCGGCCGCGCTGATCTGCGCCTTCACCGGCCACGACGCCGCCGAGGCGACCGGCCGGGGGACCGGCGTCGACGACGAGACCCTCGCCAGGAAGGTGGAGATCGTCCGCCGGGCGCTGCGGGTCAACGGCCTGGCGGACCCGGCCCCCGGCATGACCGTCGCCGAGGCGCTGCGCAGGCTCGCCGCGGTCGGCGGCCTGGAGCACGCCGCGATCGCCGGGTTCATCCTGGGGGCGGCGTCGCTGCGGGTGCCGGTCATCCTGGACGGCGTGATCGCGGGATCGGCGGCCCTCGCCGCCGCGGCCCTGGCCCCGGACGCGGTGGACCACTGCGTGGCGGGGCACCGCTCGGCCGAGCCGGGACACGCCCTGGCCCTCGCCCACCTCGGGCTGCGCCCCCTGGTCGAACTGGAGCTCCGGCTGGGCGAGGGGACCGGCGGGCTGCTCGCCCACCCCCTGGTCTGCGCGGCGGTCCGGGTCATGCACGAGGTGGCCACCTTCGACTCGGCCGGGGTCTCCGAGAAGGAGGCCTGACCTGCGGCGGGCCCGCCGCGGCGGGCCCGGGCGCGGAGATCACCGGTCTCTTTACCCTTGTTAACAGGGGTGAAGCAAACGACACACCGGAAGCCGGTAGGTTTACCTCCTAACGCACGCTGCTTCACCCTTCGTCGTGAACGGGAGATCTGTCGCCATGTCGCCCTACCTGCTCGGCCTGCGTCTCTCCGGGCGGCGGGTGCTCGTCGTGGGCGGAGGCCGTGTCGCCCAGCGGCGAGTCCCGGCCCTGCTGGACGCCGGGGCTCTCGTCACCATCGTCTCGACGAGCGTCACGCACGCCCTCGACGAGCTCATCGCGAGCGGCCGGGTGATCTGGGAGGCCAGGCCGTACCAGGTGGGCGACCTCGACGGCGCGTGGCTGGTGCACGCGTGCACCGACGACCCGGCGGTGAACGCCGCGGTGGCCGCCGAGGCCGACGCCAAGCGGATCTGGTGCGTACGCGCCGACGACAAGGATGCCTCGGCCGCCTGGACCCCCGCCAGCGGGCGGGTGGGCGAGATCGGCGTGGCGGTCACCGCGGGCGGTGACCCCAGACGGGCCGCGGGGATCAGGGACGCCGTCGTCGAGGCGCTCCGCGACGGCACGGTCGACGCCCGGCGCAGCCGTACCAAGCCGGTCGGCGTCGCGCTGGTCGGGGGAGGCCCCGGCGACCCCGGGCTGATCACGGTCCGCGGGCGGCAGCTGCTCTCTCAGGCGGACGTGGTGGTGGCCGACCGGCTCGCCCCGCAGGCCCTGCTCGACGAGCTGCCCCCGGACGTCGAGCTGATCGACGCCGCGAAGATCCCCTACGGGCGCTACCTGGCCCAGGAGAAGATCAACGAGCTGCTGGTCGAGCACGCGAGGCAGGGCAAGTTCGTCGTCCGCCTCAAGGGCGGCGACCCGTTCGTCTTCGGCCGCGGCGGCGAGGAGATGCTCGCCTGCGCCCGGGCGGGGATCCCGGTCACCGTCGTCCCGGGCATCACGAGCCCGGTCGCGGTGCCCGCCGCGGCGGGCGTCCCGGTCACGCACCGGGGGGTGAGCCAGGAGTTCCACGTGGTCTCGGTGCACGTCCCGCCGGGTGACGAGAGGTCCACGGTCGACTGGCCCAGCCTGGCCCGGTCGAACGGAACCCTGATCCTCATGATGGCCGTCGAACGGATCGAGGCGATCGCCGGGACGCTGGTCCGCGAAGGACGTTCGCCGGAAACTCCCGTAATGGTGGTACAGGACGGTACTCTTCCCACCCAGCGAGCTCTCCGAGCCACGCTGTCCACCGTGGCGGAGCGCGTGACCGCGGCGGGGATCCGGCCACCGGCGATCGTGATCGTCGGCGACGTCGTGAAAGTCGGCCAGGAGGTCGAGATGGTTCGAGCGGAGCGGGTTCCGTGAAATCGGCTGCCAACAAGCCCGTGCACCCGGCCGAGGGCGGTCACCGGCCCGGTGACGCCAGCGGGGAGACGGTCGAGGCGGTCCCGGCCCCGGACGACGCCGCGTCCCTGGGCGAGCAGACACTGACCTTCCAGGCCGTCGGCCTCGGCGCCGGCGAGATGCCGGACCCGGCGTCCGGCGCCGCCGCGTACGGCCGGGAGCCCGGCGAGGTTTCCGATGGGGCACCCGGGGCCGGCGCGGTCCCGGCCGGAGACGCCGCCGGTGCGGCCGAGGACGCCGGGGAGACCA